>NZ_JASCPK010000259.1:0-4074 GCF_029959385.1 Pseudomonas sp. PS01303 | reverse complement strand
AACACGGTCAAGGATGACGAGGTGATTTACGAATGGATCGGTTCGAAAACCGGCACGAAAACGGACGGGATCACGCTGTCGTCTTTGACTGAGGGCAAACCGGTTGCGTTCAGGATTGATGCTGAGTACATCAGCGGCAACAACGGCGGCACGGTATTGGCGAAGTACCTCATCAAGCGTGCGGCGGGTGGGACGAGTTATTCGAATGCGCTGGAGTTCGGTGTGGGGGCTGAACTGGAGGCACCTGTGATCACTTCGGTGAAAGATCCCAATAACGTCGAGATTCCTCAAGATGGAACTACTATCAATACCAACGTGACTCTCACAGGCACAGCAACAGCGAATCGTGAAGTGGAGATATTTGATGGGACAACGTCTAAAGGATTTTGCCCAGTCAATGCACAGAATATTTGGACTTATGATGCGACCAACCTGACATTAACCACTCACAGATTCAAGGCAAAAGCAAAGTATGGTAGTGAAACAGAGTCAAACATTCGAACTTTTACTGTGTTCACCGCAGAAAAGATCGAGTCATTTGAGTCCGTCATGGTGGGACAATATAGCGACTACTTAAGGCTAGAATATTTGGAAATAAACCGTGGTGGAAGATACGGAAGATTCGAAATTGCAATCGCACAGCAAGGAGACGAACCATATTTAAACGGCAAGACACTAAAACTGACGGAGGACTATCCGAGACTATCACCTTCCCCCATGATCGGCTTTTATCCTATCGGCGTAAAGTTTAACGCAAAGCTAATCGGCACGAATGCCAGTATCGTATTCCGTTATCATGACGGAACCTATAAACAAGTTCTTCTTGACATACAAATCGGAGAACCTAAAACACTAACAATAATGTTCCCCAACAGCGAAAACTTGCTTGCCTTTTCAATAGTACCTTACGGAGTTGTGTACATCGACAACTTATCATTCATTGCATGAGCCGAGCATTTACTTTGAAGCTGCGGCGGAGACAATCTCTCCGACGCAGCTTGAGATCAATCCACCGGAACCAAATTATCCAACACCTGATTAACCGCCAGCTCCCCCAGCATCACAACTTGCGCAATGCCCAATAACGTTCGGCGATGCGTGCCTTCCAACATGCCGGCCAGATCGTTGATCATCACGCACGCCGAACCGAGGCTCTCACTGGCGTCGGCTAATAGAGGTTCGTTCGCGCTGGCCGGGTTGACCATGAACAAACGGTTGGACACATAAGGTGCAGCCATGATTTCGGCGGTGGGTGGGCCGAGGTAGTGGTCGAGGGCGCGTTCGGCGGCTTCGTGGAATTTCTTGGATTCGGGGGATTCGTAGGGCGATGCCGGATCGGTGGCCGGTGGGTTTGGCGTAATTTTGAACATGGGATGTCAACCTCTGGTAAGGCCGTATCCATTTCGCTGCTAAACGAGAGGGAGGCGGCTGTGCGCGAGTTAGCAGACCGGTTGACATCCCCAAACCCGGCGCACCCGAAGGTGCCAAGCACACAGCCACCATCAAGTGCAGGCGAAAACCTGACAGGATGAGACTTGTACAGCCGGAGATATCAAACAGGGCTGCTAAACCCGATCACTGGAAATCAGTGACCCGATCCAAGTTACCGACCAGCCCCCAGGCGCACAAGCCGGCGGATTCTGTCTTACGCGTAGGCAATGGCGCAATGTTTTGTGGGCTTCAGGACGTAACACCCGATGTCTTTTAAACGGACACGTTAAACACTACCCATTGCCTATGCCTCTTCGCGAATCGTCCGACAGACATCACCCTAACCCCACCGACCGTCCATCAGAAAACCGCCCTACCCTGTCAGATCTGACAGGTGACGCCTCACCCGTTTCCAGCCATAAATCACTCCGTTGCCTCACCGCTCAACGGAGCCGTCCATGCTTACCCACAACCTTCCCGACGCCGACACATTGATCCTCGACCAACTCGATATCCCCGGCAAAACCGGGCCGGTGTCGGAGTCACCAAAGGTCTGGGGCATCAATATTGCGGCGGCGTTGGGTAATTTCCCGCGTCAAGGCTTGCTCTGCCGCGCCGGGCCGTGGACACCAATGGAAATTGGGGACCAGATCAAGGTGTTCTGGAACAAGGATGTGGAAGTCCTGCAGAAAACCGTTGGCCCGGCGGACGTCAATACGACGCTGCAAATGTTCGTGCCTTCGGCGCGCATCCCGGAAGGCCGGGCCGTCGGGTATTACAGCGTCAAGCGCCTCGGTCAGGCCTGGGAGCCGTCCGAGGACATGCAGGTGCTGGTCAAGCTCACCCGCCCCGGCGGTCATGACGACAACAACGATCCCGGCCACTCCAAACTGATCATGCGCATCCCGCAGGAGATCATTAGCGGCGGCATTGATAAGGACAATGTCGACAAGGGCGTTTCAATCACCATTGAACCTTATCCAAACATAGCCGCCGGTGATGTGATTCAGTTGAGCTGGGGCGGTGTGTTTGTGCTCAGTGCGCCGCTGACCCAGGATCAGGCGGACGGCAAAGTACCGCTGGTGGTGCATGTCAGCGAGGCGGTCATCCGAGAGGCTGGAGACTCTGACGGCATTGGTTTGTCCGTGGCGTTTGAGGTTTATGACGCGGTCGACAACCGCTCAGAGGATTGGTGTGCACCGCAGCGAGTCGTGGTGTCAGTCGATGCCACCCGGTTGTTGGCGCCCATCCTGGAACAGGCGCATAACAACACACTTGACCTCGACACTTTGGGTGATGCCAACGGCAAGGCGCTGATCTGGGCAATCACCGAACAAGGTTTTGAAGTCGGCGACACTATCGTTTTGCGGTTCAAGGGCACCCCCTCCGAAGGGGCGCCAGTCGACATCGAGATCAGCGGCAAACCGTTGACCAACGTGCCCAGCACCGATCAAATCGAAATCGACAACGCACTGTTGAGGCAATTGGCTAAAGCACAGATCGCCCTGTCTTATTACGTGAGAAAACACAGCGGAGGCGCTGATCTGCTCTCCAAAACGCAGTTCATCAACGTGATTGGTGAACTGCAAAGGTTGGCCGCCCCGATTGCCTTGGATGCGATACAAGGCGCACTCGATCCACAGCTTAAAACTGTGCGCATTGAAATTCCGTTCGACGCGTCCTTCGCTGAAGGTCAAGTGATCAAACTGTTCTGGCTCGGTACACGTCCCGACCTGACACCGTTCCTGCCGGATTTGCCGCCGCACTTTATTACCAAAGGCAATGTCGACGACAAACTGCCCATCAAGATAAATGTCGACAGTGCCCATCTGACGCCGATCATCGGCGGCACGCTGGAGCTTTTTTATCAATTGCAGATTCCGGACGATCTGCTTGGCAAGATGAATCCGTTCAACGCCATCCATGCCATTCGTGAGTCGATTCATGCGGATGTTCTACAGGTCGGCGAACCCAGACGCGAACTGCCCAAACCTGAAGTTGCCGGCGTGGACAACGGCGCCCTGCCCGCTGACATCGACGGCACCACCCTGGTCGTGCCTTATCGGAACACGGATAAAAACGATCTGGTGACATATGAATGGAAGGGTTCGATAGCAGGTTTGGCAACAGACTCAATCAAACTGTCCTCGCTCACCGCGGGCCAGCCTGTGCCGTTTCCAATTGAAGCTAAACACATCAAGGGTAACGAAGGCGGAACGGTGCGCGCGTCGTACTTTATTCAGCGAGCTTTGGGTGGGACAAGTTATTCGGATACGTTGGAATTCAACGTTGGTGCGGAACTGGTGACGCCGGTGATTACTTCGGTGAAAGACCCCTACGGTAAAGAAGTCCCTAATGGCACTACGCTTACCAATGACAACGTCACCCTGACCGGTACAGCCACGGCGGGTCTGGAAATCGAAATCTTCGACGGGACGACCCTCAAAGGCACTGCTGCGGTTAATGCCAGCGGTGTGTGGACACGAGGTGTCGGTGGTTTGGCCGTCGGCCCGCATAGCCTCACAGCCAAAGGTGTTTACGGCAGTAATCCAGTATCAGCAGCACGAACCTTTACCGTGGCTTATGCGCTGGTTCCGGCGATTACTTCGGTGAAAGATTCCAAAGGCATCGACATCCCTCAAA
>NZ_JASCPK010000258.1:0-4116 GCF_029959385.1 Pseudomonas sp. PS01303 | reverse complement strand
CGAGCAGGCTCGCTCCCACTTTTGAAATGCATTCCCCTGTGGGAGCGAGCCTGCTCGCGAAGGCGTCAGATTTGCCTATGAAGTCATCTTGAAAGTGGCGAGCATTGGCCCAGCGTGGGATCCTGACGGCTTTTCGCCCAAGGCTATTTTCACCTCATGACACTGACATCCACTGGTTCGTCCCGCATCATCCGCATCGCCGCCGCTCTGCTGCTTAACGCGAATGGCCAAACCCTGCTTGTACGCAAACGCGGCACCACGGCATTCATGCAACCGGGCGGCAAGATCGAAGCGCATGAATTGCCGGTGCATGCCCTGGCCCGTGAGCTGGAAGAAGAACTGGATCTGCAAATCGATCCGGCGCAGGCGACCTTCCTGGGTCAGTTTTCTGCACCTGCTGCCAACGAACCGGGATGTGTCGTACAGGCCGATATCTTTCAGCTGACAATCAACGCCGACGTTTCCCCGGCAGCGGAAATCGAAGAAGTGATCTGGATCGACCCGGCCACTGACGGCGATGTCGTTTTGGCGCCATTGACACGCGATGTGATCCTGCCGTTTTATCGAGCCTCGCTGACCGCCATCGCCTGATCATCCACGCAAAGGACTTTGCCATGATCCCGCTTCAAGACCTGCTGATATTCGCCGCCGCCGCGTTACTGATGGTACTGACGCCGGGGCCGAACATGATCTACCTGATCTCGCGTTCGATCTGTCAGGGGCGCAGGGCCGGGGTCACCTCGTTGCTGGGCGTGGTCGCGGGATTTTTTGTGCATATGTTTGCCGCAGCAGCGGGTTTGACGGCGGTGTTCCTCGCGGTGCCGATGGCCTATGAAGTGTTGAAGTGGGCGGGTGCGTTGTACCTGCTGTGGCTGGCGTGGCAAGCGGTGAAACCCGGTGCGCGTTCGCCGTTTGAGGCACAGCAATTGCCACCAGATTCGTCGCGCAAACTGATCACCATGGGTTTTCTCACCAGTGCGCTGAACCCGAAGATTGCGGTTTTTTATCTCTCGGTGTTTCCGCAGTTCATCACGCCAGAGCATGGCTCGGTGTTCACCCAAAGCCTGATCCTCGGGCTGACGCAGATCAGCGTGAGTTTTACCGTCAATCTGCTGATCGCATTGTTTGCAGCGGGGATCGCTTCGTGGTTCGTGCGTAATCCGACGTGGCTGGCGATGCAGCGTTACTTCATGGGTTTTGTGTTGGCCGGGTTGGCCGTGCGATTGATGCTTGAGCAACGAAGGGCGGCTTGAGCATGTGGATAGAACGGCTGGACGCCAGTCATGCCCTGGCTTATCGGGAGTTGATGCTGGAGGCTTACGATCGCCATCCGCAGGCGTTTACCTCCAGCGTGCGTGAGCGCGCGGTGATGCCGTTGAGCTGGTGGGAAGGGCGGCTGACCAGCAAGCTCGATGTGGTGCTGGGGGCATTCGAGGGTGGCACGCTGGCCGGGATTGTCGGGCTGGCGTTTGAGCCTCGGGAGAAGGCTCGGCATAAAGCCACGTTGTTCGGGATGTATGTGTCGGCGGGTTTTCGACAGCACGGTTTGGGGTTTGAACTGGTGCAGGCGGCGATTGCCGAGGCGCAGAATCATCCGGCGTTGAAGGTCGTTCAATTGACCGTTACTGCCGGGAATGACGCGGCGTTCAAACTCTATGAGCGATGCGGCTTTATCCAGTTTGGCCTGGAGCCATTGGCGGTGCGGGTTGGCGAAGACTACTTCGACAAGATCCATATGTGGCGTGAACTGCCTCAGGCATAAAGATCAAAGGATCGCAGCCTTCGGCAGCTCCTACAGGGTTTTGTGTAGGAGCTGCCGAAGGCTGCGATCTTTTGATTTGGGTTTTAGCGAACTGCGCTAACCCCATCCAATGTCGAGAACGAAGTGTCCTTCGCCGTCAGCAAGAAATCGCGCATGTACGGCGCATCCAGCATGTCCGCACGGATCGCCGCGTACAGCGTGGCGAACAGGCCTTTCTCACCCAGCCGCTTGGCCTTCACGTAACCGCGCGAGCTGTATTCGTGCAGCGCCCAATGCGGCATGCCGCACACGCCACGACCACTGGCGACCAGTTGCATCATCATTACCGTCAGTTCTGAAGTCCGTACCTGCGCCGGCTCAATATCCGCCGGTTCTAGGAAGCGCGTGAAGATGTCCAGCCGATCACGCTCTACCGGATAAGTGATCAACGTTTCCGTGAGCAGATCCTCAGGCACGATGTACGGTTTGCTCGCCAGCGCATGCTGATTGGCCACCGCCAGCATCGCTTCATAAGTGAACAGCGGTACATAAGTGATACCAGCGATTTCCAACGGATCGGATGTCACCACCAGATCCAGATCGCCCCGCGCCAATGCCGGCAGCGGTGCAAAGGAAAAACCCGAGGCCAGATCGAGCTCGACTTCCGGCCAGGCATCGCGGAACTGGTCGATGGTCGGCATCAGCCACTGAAAGCAGCTGTGACATTCGATCGCCATGTGCAAACGCCCGGCGGTGCCACCGGCCAAGCGGCTGATGTCACGCTCGGCGGCACGCAGCAGCGGCAGGGTCGCATCGGCCAGTTGCAGCAGGCGCAAACCGGCGCTGGTGAAACGCACTGGTTTGGTCTTGCGCACAAACAATTGCATGCCCATACGCTCTTCCAGTTCCTTGAACTGGTGGGACAGCGCCGACTGCGTCAGATGCAGACGATCCGCCGCGTCGACGAGGCTGTCAGCCTCGCGCAGGGCATGCAGGGTTTTCAAGTGGCGGATCTCAAGCACCGATGGCTCCATGAATAGAATTTGCTGATTCAGCGATGGTGGTGAGTTTGTCTCATGTTGGCGGGGCTGTCGACCGCGTCTGATCGAGAGGCGCAATGACCGCTCGGCACTCTTCATCAAACTGTCACGCAACTGTGGCAGCGCGCTTGAACAAACTTCATCAGACTCGCGCTCTACTGGGGTTCTGCGTTTCGGTGTTTTTCATGCACAAGTTTTTTTTATCAGTCGCGGCCATGTTGGCCGCGCTTTTGTTCGGTGCGCCGTCGATGGCGGCCGCGCGTTGCGATGTCAACGTGCCGACCGAGCACGTCGATTTGCAACAAGTCAGCATCGCTTATCAGAGCATTGGTCGCGCCTCGGATCCGGCATTGCTGCTGGTGATGGGCCTGGGTGGGCAATTGATTCACTGGCCGGATGAGGTGGTGGTGGCGCTGTGTCAGCAGGGTTTTCGGGTGATCCGCTACGACAACCGCGACGTCGGATTGTCGACCTGGCGACAGGCGCCGGAAGAGGCCAATCTGACCTTCGAAGTGCTGCGCTACAAACTCGGTCTGCCGGTGTCGGCGCCGTACAGCCTGACGGACATGGCCGATGATGCGCTGGGGCTGATGGACGCGCTGCATGTTGAGCAATTCCACGTCTTGGGCGCGAGCATGGGCGGCATGATTGCTCAGCACATGGCGGCGATGGCGCCGCAGCGGGTCGAGAGTCTGACGCTGATCATGACGACTTCTGGCGCGGAAGGCTTGCCGGCGCCGAGTGCGGCGCTGGTGCAGTTGTTGTCGCGGCGCGGCGCACCGAATCGTCAGGTGGCGCTGGAGCAACAGGCGGATTTGCTGGCGGCGCTGGGTAGCCCGGCGGTGACCGATGATCGGCAGAATTTGCTGCAACAGGCGGCGGCTTCCTATGACCGCGCGTTTAATCCCGAGGGTGTGAAGCGGCAGATCATGGCGATCCTCGCCGAGCCTAGCCGTGTCGCGTTGCTCAACCAGTTGCGCGTACCGACGCTGGTGGTGCATGGCACGGCCGATCCGTTGTTGCCGGTGATGCATGGCGTGCACCTGGCGGCGCATATTCGTGGCAGTCAGTTGAAGCTGATTCCGGGATTGGCGCATCGGTTCCAGGAGGCGTTCAAGGAACCGTTGTTGGCGGCGGTGTTGCCGTATTTGCAGGCGCACCGGGAAGACACTTCGCATTGGGCGCAGATTGAGCCGGTGGTGGGCGGGAATTTGCTGTAACCATCGGATGTGTGGCGTTAATGAAGGCCTCTTCGCGAGCAGGCTCGCTCCCACAGGGGAGTGCGTTCCAAATGTGGGAGCGAGCCTGCTCGCGAAGGGGCCAACAGGGACACCA
>NZ_JASCPK010000257.1:0-4141 GCF_029959385.1 Pseudomonas sp. PS01303 | reverse complement strand
GTCGCGAAGGCTGATTCCAAGCCTCAGTGATGTGGTGCCCGAGCTATGGCTATCGCGAGCAGGCTCACTCCTACAGTTGAAATGCGTTCCCCTGTAGGAGTGAGCCTGCTCGCGATGGCGTCATCCGCCACAACGCTATTTCCCGCAAATCGAAATTATTTTCATCCAGCCCTATCACTTTTTGATTTTCATCCGGCAAGCAGGCAATTGAGAAATATTTCCATTCAGGAGCCGCCGTATGTCCCGTTCGCTAGACACCTTGTTGCGCCCCAGTCTGCTGGCCGTCGCCATTGCCCTCAGCACCCCGCTGATCAGCAGCCCGTTGCTCGCCGCTGAACAAGCGTCCAGCGTTCGCGCTTACAACCTGCCGGCGGCGCCTCTGTCGACCACCCTGAACCAGATCGCCAGCCAGGGCGGCCTCGCGCTGTCGCTGAACCCGTCGCTGGCAGCGGGCAAGACCTCGGCACCGGTCAAAGGCCAGTACGACGCGGCCGGCGCGCTGCGTGCAGCCTTGAGCGGCACCGGTCTGCAACTGGAACAAAGTACTTCCGGCACCTACAGCCTGGTTGCCGTGCCTGAAGGTGTGATGGCCCTGCCGGAAACCGCGATCATCGGCGTGGAGAATCTGGAAACCGCGTGGAGCCCGGTCGAAGGCTACACCGCCACCCGCACCGCCGCCGGCACCAAGACCGACACCGCGCTGGTTGAAGCACCGCGCTCGATCTCGGTGGCGACCCGTCAGCAAATGGACGACCGTAGCGTGCACAGCCTCGATGACGCCGTGCGCTACATGCCGGGCATCACCGCCAGCAGTTATGGCAGCGACACCCGCGCTGACTGGTTGCGTGTACGCGGTTTCGAACCGACCCAATTCCTCGACGGCCTGCCGCTGCCGCGTGGCATCTACGCCAACCCGAAACAGGAAACCTGGAACCTCGACCGCCTCGCCCTGCTGCGCGGCCCGGCGTCTTCAGTTTACGGCCAGACCCCGCCGGGTGGTCTGCTCGACATGGTCAGCCGCCGTCCAAGTGCCGAAGCCAGCAGCGAAATTCAGCTGCAATACGGCAGCGACAACCATCGCCAGATCAACTTCGCCAGCACCGGCAAGATCGATGAGGCCGGTCAGTTCCTGTACGGCATCAGCGGCGTCGTGCGCGACAGCGACACGCAGATCGACCACATCGAAAACAAGCGCTACAACATCGCGCCGAGCCTGACCTGGAATATCGACGACGACACCAAGCTGACCCTGCTCACGCAATTCACCCGCGACGATACCGGTGTCACCAGCCAGTTCTATCCGATTCAAGGCACCAAGATCGATATGCCGTTCGGCAAGATCTCCCACCACAAGAACCTCGGTGATCCAGACTACGACTTCTACGACCGCACCTACTACGCGCTCGGTTATGCCTTCGAACATCGCCTGAACGATGTCTGGCAGTTCAAACAAAACCTGCGTTACACCAAGTCGGATCTTTCGTTCCAGACCGTCACCGTGAACAGCTACAACACAAATTTCGCCGGTTTCACCGTTGACGATCAGGGTAATGTCGGTCGCGGCACCACCAACGTTGACGAAGACATCAGCCAGTTTGCCGTGGACAACAACTTCCAGGCTGACTTCGCCACCGGTGATATCCGCCACACCCTGTTGCTCGGTCTCGATCATCAACGCAGCAACGACAATTACACGTCGATCTTCGGCGGCGCGACGGACATCAACGTCAACAACCCGATCTACGGCCAGCCGATCGTGCGTCCGCCGCGCTCCAGCGCTTTTTATGATTACGACCAGAAGACCTACCAGACTGGTCTCTACGTACAGGACCAGATGGCGCTCGATCAATGGCGTCTGACCTTGGGCGGTCGCGAAGACTGGGTGCACACCAGCACCAAGTTCTTCAACAAGGGTGACGCCACCAACACCCAGCGGGACAAGGCGTTCAGCGGCAACGCAGCGATCAGCTATGTCTTCGATTCGGGCTTCGTACCGTATCTGTCGTACGCCGAATCCTTCCAGCCAACCAGCGGCGCCGACGCCACGGCCACCGATTCGCTCAAGCCAACCGAAGGCAAGCAGTGGGAACTGGGCATCAAGTACCAACCACCGGGCAGCAAAACCCTGCTCAGCGCGGCAGTGTATGACCTGACCCAGAAGAACGTTTCGGTCAACAGCATCGTCAACAACGTGAACATCACCAGCCAGACCGGCGAAGTGAAAGTCAAAGGCCTGGAACTGGAAGCCGTTTCGGACGTGACCGATAACCTCAAGGTCATCGCCGCCTACACCCTGGCCAAGTCCGAAGTGCAGAAAGGCGTCGACAAGGGCAACCGTCTGCAACTGATGCCGAACCAGCAAGCCTCGCTGTGGACTGACTACACCTGGCACACCGGCGTGCTCGATGGTTTCGGCGTGGGTGCTGGCGTGCGTTACACCGGCAACACCTACGGCGACAAAGGCAACACCTGGCTGGGCAAGGCGGATGCCTATACCGTGTTCGACGCGAGCGTGCATTACGACCTCGGCCGTCTGGACAACAGCCTCAAAGGCGCGTCGCTGGCACTGAATGCGACCAACCTGTTCGACAAGGACTACATTTCCACCTGCGACGGTTTCTATTGCTACTACGGCGACCAACGCAGCGTCGTCGCCAGCGCCACTTACAAGTGGTAAGCAACTGAGCTGAAACAGGCCCTGTTACCAGGCCGTCCCTCGTGGACGGCTTTGGTGTTTTTGAAGGTCATGAAATGAAAAGTAAAACAATTCGTCGCTGGTCGTTTATCCACACCTGGACCAGCCTGATCTGCACCGTGTTTTTGCTGATGCTGGCATTGACCGGTTTGCCGTTGATTTTCAGCCATGAAATCGATCATCTGCTGGGCAATGCCCCCGAGTTGCGAGAGATGCCGGCCGACACGCCGCAACTCAACCTGCAACAACTGGTGGATGCCGCGCAGAAACATCGGCCGGGCGAGGTCATGCAGTACTTCGGTTACGACGACGAAGAGCCAAACGCTGCGTTTGCGATCATGGCAAAAACCGCCGGCACCGAACCGAACTCCTCGCACACCTTCATGCTCGACGCGCGCACCGGTGAAGCACTGGAAACCCCTTCGGCCAACGGCGGTTTGATGCTGTTTATCCTGCGCCTGCACGTCGACATGTTTGCCGGGTTGCCGGGCAAATTGCTGCTGGCGTTTATGGGTTTATTGTTTGTCGTGGCGATTGTTTCGGGGACGGTGCTGTACCTGCCGTTCATGCGCCGACTGAAATTCGGCACGGTGCGTCAGGACAAATCCACGCGACTGCGCTGGCTCGACCTGCATAACCTGATTGGCGTGGTGACGCTGACCTGGGCCTTGGTCGTCGGCGTGACTGGCGTGATCAGTGCCTGCGCCGATCTGCTGATCGCCGCATGGCGCAACGAGGCCCTGACCGCTTTAATCGAACCTTACCGCGACGCGCCACCGCTGACGCAACTGGCGCCCGCCACGCGTTTGCTCGACATTGCCGGCGAAGCTGCGCCGGGCATGAAACCGGATTTCATCGCCTTCCCCGGCACACGCTTCTCCAGCGAACACCATTACTCGGTGTTCATGAAGGGCGGCACGCACCTGACTTCGCATCTGCTGACGCCGGTGCTGATCGACGCCACCACGCTGAAGGTCACCGCTGTCGCGGAACGACCGTGGTACATGGACGCGATGGGCATGTCGCAACCGCTGCACTTTGGTGATTACGGCGGCATGCCGATGAAGATCCTTTGGGCCACGCTCGATGTGCTGACCATCATCGTTCTCGGCAGCGGCGTGTATCTGTGGGTGGTGCGGCGCAAGGCTGCCAAACCTGTGCTGGAAACGGCGGAGGCGACGGTATGAAGCCGCGTCAGTCGAATTTCTGGAAAGTCTTCAGCACGCCGTTGGTGATTGGTCTTCTGAGTGCGGCGGGACTGTTTGCGGCGTTGCTGGGGGACGGGATCTGGGATGCGCTGAGCTGGGTCGGGCTAGGTGTGCCGGCCTTCCTGGCCCTAAAAGGATTACTGCTGCGAAGCTAAGAAACCACTGTAGGAGTGAGCCTGCTCGCGATAGCGCAATCACATTCAACATCACCGTTGACTGAACTACCGCTATCGCGAGC
>NZ_JASCPK010000256.1:0-4173 GCF_029959385.1 Pseudomonas sp. PS01303 | reverse complement strand
CGCGGCCGCCGGCGGCTTTTTGTTTATTTTAACGGCAAAACGACCGCCGCCGGCGGCAGCTCCTACATTGAGGGTGGTGTGATGAAAAGATCGCTGATTGCCTACGTCGCCACGCTGCTGACGTTTCTTCTGCTCGACGGCATCTGGCTGGGGCTGTTGATGGCGCCGACCTACCGCGAACTGCTCGGTTCGCTGATGCTGGAAAAACCGCTGCTGTTACCGGCCGCGGTTTTTTATTGCCTGTATGTTTTTGGCTGTGTGGTGTTTGTGGTGTTGCCTGCGCTGAGTTGGCAGTGGGCGGTGAAGAGGGGGGCGTTGCTGGGGCTGGTGGCGTATGGGACGTATGACCTGACGAATTGGGCGACGTTGCGTGGGTGGTCGGTGCAGGTGACGTTGATGGATTGGGTGTGGGGGATGGTGGCGACGGCTGTGGCTTGTGCGGTTGGGTATTTGCTGGTGAGGCGGTTTGGCCGGCGCTGATCCTTCATATGGGTTGGCAGTGAGGGCCTCTTCGCGAGCAGGCTCGCTCCCACAGGGGAAGGCATTCCAATGGTGGGAGCGAGCTTGCTCGCGAATGGCGGCGCAGCCGACGGCCATTCACCGCTGACGCTACAGAAGAAACAAATGTCTTTTCCAGACGCCTTTTTCCCCTCGACTCATTGATAATCCCCAACACTGTTTTCTGACCAATGGATGGCCTGCCATGTTGTGTGTGTTCGAGGTGTTGCGGTGAGTGTCGAGCGGCGCAATGCCGACCGGTTTGCCCTGCAAGTGATGATCGGCCTGTGCCTGATCTGGGGCGTGCAGCAAGTGATGATCAAATGGGCCGCGCCCGACATCGCGCCGGTGATGCAGGCGGCGGGGCGGTCAGGCATTTCCGCGTTGCTCGTAGGATTGTTGATCTGCTGGAAGGGCGGTTGGGATCAGGTCGGCAACACCTGGCGCGGCGGTTTGCTCGCCGGTGCGTTGTTCGGTCTGGAATTCTTCTTTATCTCCGAAGGCCTGCAACTGACCACGGCCGCGCACATGTCGGTATTCCTCTACACCGCGCCGATCTTCACCGCGTTGGGCGTGCATTTTCTGCTGGCGAGCGAGCGTTTGCGGCCGCTGCAATGGCTGGGGATTCTGTTGGCGTTTCTCGGCATCGCGATTGCCTTCGCCGGCGGTGTGTCGTGGGACAACCTCGACCGGAGCATGCTGCTCGGTGACTTCTTCGGGATTCTGGCCGGTGCCTGCTGGGGCGCGACCACCGTGGTCGTGCGTGCCTCGCGTCTGTCGGACGCGCCGGTGACGTTGACCCTGTTCTATCAATTGATGGTCGGTTTCGTCGGGCTGTTGTTGATCGCGCTGTTCAGCGGCCAGATCACTCACGTCAACCTGACCACGGTGGCGGTGGCCAGTGTGCTGTTCCAAGGGCTGGTGGTGTCGTTCTTCAGTTACCTGGTGTGGTTCTGGCTGTTGCGTCGGTATCTGGCGGCCAATCTCGCGGTGTTTTCGTTTATGACGCCGCTGTTCGGCGTGACCTTCGGCGTGATTCTGCTCGGCGAAGAGCTGAGCCTGAACTTCATCATCGGCGCCGTGCTGGTGTTGCTCGGCATCACCTTCGTCAGCGCCGAACAGTGGGTGCGTCGGCGTTTGCGCAAAGCGCTGGGTCAGTAGCCGCTGGCCGAGCATTCAGGGGGTGCGACAACATGGCTCATGTGGCCAAAGGCAGGGTCGGGGCCAATCCGAATGCGTGTTTAGAAGTGCTGCAGGCTGTCTATCCCGCGGCTTCGGCGGATGTGCGAGAAACGGCTTGAACCAATGGCTGCAGATTCTGTTCCATTCAGTAACAGATCATTGCGGATTTCGCCGAGCATTGCGTAGGACTTCGGACTATTATCAGTGCGAAGCGGCCTCAGAATTCCGGTCGCTCAGCACCACCCTGAAGGGGGCATGACGATGAAAGAGAAAATTCAAAACTGGCTGCACGACTTGGGTGTTGCCCTCGGCTTGATCGAACCGCCTCTGCAACCTGTCCCGATCCGCACCGATGACGAGCAGCGTCGCCGCCAGCCGCGCCGGCGGTAATGATTTCTGGGTAACCGGGATTTATTGTGGCAAGGGGATTTATTGTGGCGAGGGGATTCATCCCCGTTGGGCTGCGCAGCAGCCCCTAAACCATCCATCCCGGTTCTACCTGAAAGACTCTTATCGCTGATATTGGGGCTGCTTCGCAGCCCAACGGGGATAAATCCCCTCGCCACAAGGTCACCTGGCCACAGAGAGCTGATTCAACCTCTCAATGACGTCCAATCTCTATTAAAAACCGGCTCAAGTCATTCGCAGTCTTCGCCGTCTTGAGCATGCGGTCTTCTTCGGCGGTGAACGCCGTCAGTCCGAATTCATCTTCCAGATGAAAGATCAAATCCTCGATATCGGCCTTTTCCAACCCCAATTGCACCAGGCTGGTGTGGTCGTTGAAGTCGTGGTTCTCCAGCAGACGGCGGATGAACCGGTGCACGGCGGCACGCACGGCAGCTCTTCTCATGGCAGATTTTTCTAGTCGTTGTTCTGCTTGAGTGAAGCATCTTCATCAGCACTTTTCTACAGACGAAAAAAACGGGTGTGGCAACCGACGCCACACCCGTCGAAGAAAGCATCAAGTCGTTACATCAAGCTTAGATCGCGCTCGCCACGGTAGCCGGGCGCGGGGAGACCAGGCTGACCACCACGAAACTGATCAGGCCCACAGCCAGGCTGTAGTAGATCGGCGTGTTGGCATCGAGGCCGTCCTTGATCATGAACAACAGGGCGGTGGCGAAACCCAGGCCCATGCTGGCGATGGCGCCGGCGGTGGTTGCGCGTTTCCAGAAGATTGCCCCGATCAACGGGATCAACATGCCGCCGACCAACAGGTTGTAAGCGAGGGTCAGCGCGCTGATCACATCGTTTACCACCAGAGCGATACCCAGCACCACAACACCGGTCAGCAGGGTGAACAGGCGGTTGATGCCCAGGCTCGATTGTTTACCGCCGCGCAGTTTCGGCAGCAGGTCTTCGGTGATGGTGGTGGCAGCGGCGAGCAGACCGGCGCTGGCGGTAGACATCATGGCGGCCAGTGCAGCCGCGATCACCAGACCCCGGATGCCGTCCGGCAGCGACAGTTTGACGATGGCGGCGAAGGCGTTGTTGACGTTGGACAGATCAGGAATCAGCACGTGTGCCGCCATGCCGATCAGGGCGCAGGCCAGGCCGTAGATGATGCAGTAGATGCCGGCGGCGCTGCCGGCATACTTGGCGACTTTTTCGTTTTTGACGGTGAACACCCGTTGCCAGATGTCCTGACCGATCAGAATGCCGAAGAAGTAGATCATGAAGTAGGTGATGATCGTGTCCCAACCGATCGTGGTGAAGTTGAACGCGGTGGCCGGCAACTTCAGCACCAGCTCGTCCCAACCGCCCACGCGGTACAGGCAGATCGGCAACAGGATGAACATCAGGCCGACGGTCTTGATGATGAACTGGACGATGTCGGTCAGGGTCAGCGACCACATGCCGCCGATCGCCGAGTAGATCACCACCACGCCACCACCGACCAATACCGAAACCCAGAACGGCAGGTCAAACAGCACTTGCAGAACGGTGCCGATCGCCAGGATCGAGGTCACGCCGATCATCAGTGCGTAGGCCAGCATGATCAGCGCGGAGGCCGAGCGGGCCATCGGGTTGTAGCGCTTTTCCAGCACTTGGGTAACGGTATAAATCTTCAGTTTCAGCAGCGGTTTGGCCAGAAACAGGTTCAGCGCGAGAATCCCGCAACCCAGCGCGGCGCACAGCCAGAAACCGGAGATGCCATGCACGTAGCCGAGGCGAACGGTGCCGACGGTGGACGCACCACCGAGCACGGTAGCGGCCATGGTGCCCATGTACAGGCTTGGGCCGAGGTTACGACCGGCGACCAGAAAGTCCTCGTTGGTCTTGGCCTTGCGCATGCCGAAATAGCCGAGCAAAAGCATGCCGGCTGCGTAGATGAGGACGACGAATAAATCCAAAGCCATGATGGCGTGTCTCCGATTGTCTTTTTTATGGTGAAACAAAATTGGTTCTGTGTGCTGCTCTTTGTAGGAGTGAGCCTGCTCGCGATAGCTGACTTCCAGTCACATCAATGTTGGATGTGCCGCAGTCATCGCG
>NZ_JASCPK010000255.1:0-4196 GCF_029959385.1 Pseudomonas sp. PS01303 | reverse complement strand
CGCGATAGCGGTGGTTCAGCCTACCTCTTCATTGACTGATACACCGCTATCGCGAGCAGGCTCACTCCTACATTTGACCGCGGTTCGACTGATGATCAGGGTTGTCAGCATGAGGGCCGTGGCGACCGCGAAGGTGATGTGTAAACCACTGGCAACTGCTGCTGCCGGCGCCTCCGTCGGATCCCCCGCCGCCCGTGCAAACACCGCGCCCATCACCGCCGCCCCGGTGATCAAGCCCAGATTGCGCGCCAGCCCCAACAGCGCCGAGACCACCCCGCGCTGATCCTGACTCACGCCGGCCATCAACCCGGTGTTATTGGCTGCCTGAAACAACGCATAGCTGACCGCAACCATCGCAATCGGCAACACGTACGCGAACACGCCAAGGCTCATCGGCAACGACGCCAACAGTCCAGAACCACAAGCCAATCCCAGCAGCGCACCCGGCACGATCCGGCGCGCGCCAAAGCGATCCACCAGCCGCCCGGCCGGCACACCGCCAAACGCCGCCAACAACGGCCCGATCGACAACACCAGTCCTACCGTGGCGCTGCTCAAACCCAGACCATGACTCAAGTAAAACGGCCCAACCACCAATGTGGTCATCATCACGGTAGTCACCAATAACGTCAGCAAGAGGCTGCTGCTCAATCGTCGGTCGGCAAACAGCGACAAGCGAATAAGCGGCGCCTTCACCCTCATCTCGATAAAAACAAACAGCCCCGCGCCGCACGCGCTGACCAGCAATAACGGCAGGGCCAGACCTGTCAGCGTCATCGCCAGCGCATAAGCCGCCAGCGTCAACACCAACACCCCGGTGCCGAAATAATCAAAGGCAACCCGTGTGCTGATCGCTCGATCTGCCGGCAGATAGCGGAACACCAACCACGCATTGAGCAAACCCAGCGGTACGTTGAGCAGAAAAATCGAATGCCAGCCGAGATGCGCCATCAACAATCCGCCCAGCGACGGCCCGAGGGTGGTGCCGGTCGCTGACATGGTCGCCAACAAACCCATCGCACTGCCCGCGCGCGACTTCGGCACCGCATCGGCCACCAGCGCGACGGTCAAGGCAAACATGATCGCCGCGCCAACGCCTTGCACCGCTCGCGCGCCGATCAGCCAACCCAGTCCCGGTGCCAACGCACAACACAACGAGGCCGCGGTGAAAACGCCGATGCCGATCAACAGCAATCGGCGCCGACCGATGCCGTCGCCCAGCCGCCCGACGCTGACAATCAGCGTGGTGACTGTCAGCAGGTAAGCCAGAACGATCCACTGCACCTGTTGGAACGTCGCATCAAACGCCGCCGCCAGCATCGGTAAGCCGGCATTGGCAATGCTGGTGTCCAGCGACGGCATCAACATCGACAGGGCCAGACTGGTCAGCGCCCAGCGGGCTGATGTGTTCAGGGGTTCTCGGGGCATCTTGCGTTCACTTGGCAGAGGTGATGCTGCATAGCCTGAGCCTCGACAATACAAGGCACAAGACGCATGCTTTGCACTCGATACCTGCATGGAACGCCATGTCATGTCCGCACCCGATCTGAACCTGTTGATCACCCTCGACGTGCTGCTGCGTGAAGGCAGCGTCGCCCGCGCGGCCAAGTGCCTGCGATTGAGTCCTTCGGCGATGAGTCGCGCCCTGGCCCGTCTGCGCGAGACCACCGGCGATCCGCTGCTGGTGCGGGCCGGTCGCGGTCTGGTGCCGACGCCGCGTGCATTGCAATTACGCGAACGCGTCAGTCATCTGGTGCAGGAAGCCGAGGCGGTGTTGCGCCCTGCCGACGTGCTCGACCCGACCCGCTTGCAACGCACCTTTACCCTGCGCAACACCGACGGTTTTGTCGAAACCTTCGCCGCCGCCCTGCTCGCACGCATTGCTGAAGAAGCACCCGGTGTGCGCCTGCGCTTTGTGCAGAAGGCCGACAAGGACAGCACGCCGCTGCGCGAGGGCCGCGTCGATCTGGAAACCGGCGTGATCGACGACAGCACCGACCCGACGCTGCACAGCCGCATTCTGTTTCAGGATCACTGGATCGGTGTGGTGCGTGAGGGGCATCCCTTGAGTTCGGGAAAAGTCAGCAGCAAGCGTTTTGCCGGTGGCGAGCACATTCTGATTTCCCGACGCGGGCGCAGCAGCGGCCCGGTAGACGAAGCGCTATTTGCGCTCGGGCTGACGCGGGACATCGTCACCTCATTCGGCGGTTTTTCGGCGGCGCTGACGCTGGTGCGTGAATCGGATTTGATCGCCACTGTCCCGGAGCGCCACACCAGCAAACTGCGCAGCGGCCTGCACAGTTTCGCTCTGCCCTTCGAGATGCCGCCGATCAGCGTCTCAATGCTTTGGCATCCGCGCATGGACGCTGATCCGGCACACCGCTGGTTGCGCGATTGTGTGCGTCAGGTCTGCGCCTAACGCGCGTCGCCACCGGCCGGTTTGTAAAAGAGGAATTTTTTCGTTTCGGCGGTTTTGCGGTACTCCTTGGCCCAGCTCGGGTGGACGTTGCGGTCGTGGAAGTACAGCGCGCCGCGGGTGCGATCCGGGAGCTGACGGTTGAGCGCTTTGCCGGCGATTTCCTTGGCCAGCGCGTATTCGGAGTCCTCCTTGACCTGATCGGCCTTGCCATCGCACCACCAGGAAAACTGGCAGCTCTTGGTTTCCGAACCCTGCTTGACCACCGCGCACACGGTGTCAGGAAAACCTTCGTGGCCGAGACGATTCATCACCACGCTGGCCACCGCTTCCATTTCCGGGGTGTCCTTGCCCTTGGCTTCCCAATAGATACTGCGCGCCAGGCAGGTCAGCGGATCATCCAGCGGTGCAGCGCCGGCAGGGTCGACCGCTTGCGCTTCGGTCGGGGTAATCGCTTCGGCTTTCGGCGCCGGCGCGCTGCTGACTTTGTCCGCCGCTTTTTCCTCCAGCACCTGCGCTTTTTCTTCAGCTTTCGCCTTGATCGGGGCCTGATCGGTGGCCCATGCGGAGCCCGCCAACAGGATGCAAACCATACAGCCAGCCAAGCCTTTCAATCCCATGTCAGTTCTTCCGGCAGCGCCCGCTAAGGGCAACGTGTTGCGTGGGTGAGACGCCCGGCTCCCGGGGTCTTCGGTGAGTGTAGACGGCAAAACGCCAGACAAAGTTGCGCAGAAAAAACCGTCGAATGAAGAAAAAGACATTGCACCCACCGGGGGCCTTTCGCGCATCATGGGCGCATTCAGCTCAAGGGAGATTTCCATGCGCTTCATGCCATTCGTTTTACGTTGTGCCGCGTTGTCCGCTGGCGTTGTGTTGGCCATCCCGGCGCTGGCCAGCGATGAATCGCAACTGATCGAGTCGATCAACAGCTACCGCAGCCAGCCGCAACGCTGCGGTTCGCAGGCCTCCAATGAGTTGCCGCCGCTGTCGGCCGATCCCCGCTTGCGCCTGCCGGCCAGTGGCGCTGTGGATTTGCAGCAAGCCATGGCCAGCGCCAGTTACCCGATGGTCAATGTGCAGGCGATCACGCTGAATGGCCCGCGCGATGCGGCGTCGGCGATGCAGGCGATTCAGGAGAGTTTTTGTCAGGTGGTGCTCGATCCGCAGTTCGTCGATGTCGGTGTCAGCCGCGCCGATCGCGATTGGCGCATCGTGCTGGCGCGACCGCTGTTGTCGGCCAAACTCGGCGATGCGCAAAGTGAAGGGCAGAAACTGCTGGAGCAACTCAACGTCGCCCGCAGTCAGCCGCGCCAGTGCGGTGGTCAGGCCTTCGCCGCTGCCGCACCGTTGGCCTGGAACGCTGCGCTGGGCACGATTTCCCAGGATCACAGCCGCGACATGGCCAACAACAATTATTTCGACCATAAGGATCGCGACGGCCGCACCCCCGGCGACCGCGCTGAACTGGCCGGTTACAGCGGTCAACTGGTCGGCGAAAACATCGCCGCCGGCCAAGACACCGTGCGCAAAGTCGTCGACGGCTGGATCGCCAGCCCCGGCCACTGCGCCAACCTGATGAACCCGCAATACAAAGAACTCGGCGCCGCCTACGCTACCGACCCGAAAAGCAGCGCAGGCATCTACTGGACCGCCATGTTCGGGGCGCAGTAACTCCGCGTCCTCAAACACCGCAAAATCAGTAGGAGCAGAGCTTGCTCGCGAAGGCGTCTATCCAGTCGAAATATGCATTGACTGTATTTACGCCTTCGCGAGCAAGCTC
>NZ_JASCPK010000254.1:0-4201 GCF_029959385.1 Pseudomonas sp. PS01303 | reverse complement strand
GGCTTGCTCGCGAAAGCGTTGGCTCAGCCAGCCAATCTGTCGACTGACACACCGCATTCGCGAGCAAGCCCGCTCCCACAGGGATCCAGGCAAGTCTGTAGTTATCAAACTTTTTGATCGTTATCCCCGATAATTCAGCCTAAGCGCCGGTAGGAACCTGCTGTTACAATGCCGGCCTGCGAATTTTCAGACTCTTTAGATCAGGAGCACACCGGTGCCTGTCGTCTTTGTCGCCGCTTCCAAGCTGCCAACGCCTTTTGCGCAATTCACCATGCACGGTTTTCTCGATGAAGCCACCGGCCGCGAGCACGTTGTGCTGAGCCTCGGTGAATTCACCGACGGTGCCCCGGTACTCGGCCGTTTGCACTCCGAATGCCTGACCGGCGATGCCTTGTTCAGCCAGCGTTGCGACTGCGGCTCGCAACTCGAAGGCGCACTCAAAGCCATCGCCCGCGAAGGCCGAGGTGTGTTGCTGTACCTGCGTCAGGAAGGTCGCGGCATTGGTCTGTTGAACAAGATCCGTGCTTACGAACTGCAAGACGGCGGCGCCGACACCGTTGAAGCCAACGAGCGTCTGGGCTTTGCCGCCGACCAGCGTGACTACGCCATGTGCCTGCCGATGTTGGAGCATCTGGGCGTGAAATCCCTGCGCCTGATGACCAACAACCCGCGCAAGGTCAAAGCCTTGACCGACATGGGCATCACCGTCGCCGAGCGCGTGCCACTGCACACCGGCCACAACCCGCACAACAAACTCTATCTGGCGACCAAGGCCAGCAAGCTCGACCACATGATGGGCAACGAGCATCAGGGCGAGGTAGACCGGGCGTGACCCGTGGTCAGGTGCGGCGCCGATTGTCCGTCGCCTGGTGGAAATACCTCGCGCTGGCGCTGGTGCCGCTGTTCGTGATCAACGCCCTGTTCGGCCAGAGCGACGGCATTCTGCCGGTGCTGGCGATGCCGTTGTTCATTGCCGGCGTGGCGTCTATGTTTGTCAGCCTGAAGTTTTTCGGCCGCTACAAACACGCACTGATCGCCACGCAAAACGCCCTCGATACCCCTGAAGAACCCGGCGCGTGGATTGCCCTTGCGGCGAACCGTCGCTCGGCGTTTCTCGCGGCAGCCTTGCCAGCGTGGATCGGCGCACTGGCGGTATTCGTCGGTCTCGAAGCAGTACCGCTGATGCTGCTGGCGCTGTCCACCGCCGTGCTGTTTTATCTCTACCGCATCCCGCGTCAACTCGGCTGATGCACCGTCTCTGGCTGGCGGTTCTGCTGCTGGCCGTCAGCGGCCCGGTGCTGGCAAACCTGCGGGTGGTCAGCCTGGCGCCGTCGCTTTCTGAAATTGTCGTTGAGCTGGATTCGGCTGACCTGTTGGTCGGGGTGCTGGATGCCGGTGAGCGTCCTGCGGAAATTGCCAACGTTCCGTCGGTGGGTCGTTACGGCCAGCTCGACATGGAACAGTTGCTCAGTCTTAAGCCTGATTTGTTGCTGCTCTGGCCCGGCAGCGTCGGCCCGGCACAACGTGATCAGTTGAAGCGCTTGGGCATTCCGACTTTCGTCGCCGAACCGCATTCTTTAGATCAACTCTCCACGCAGATTGAAGCCATTGCCACGCAATTGGGCCGACCTGAGCGCGGGGTGAAACTGGCAGCGGATCTGCGGCAAAAACTCGCGGATCTACGCCAGCGCTATCACCGGGAAGTGCCGTTGCGGGTGTTTTATCAGGTGTGGGACAAGCCGCTGTACACCGTTGGTGGCGGGCAGATCATCAGTGATGCGCTGCAAGTGTGCGGGGCGCGGAATGTGTTCAGTGATCTGACCTTGCCTGCGCCGCAAGTCAGCATCGAATCAGTGTTGCAACGTGATCCCGAAGTGATTCTGGCCAGCGACCAGTCCCAGCTCAACGCCTGGCAAAACTGGCCGCAGGTCGCCGCTGTAAAGCAGCAGCAATTACTGTTGGTCACCGACAAAGGCCTCGAACGCCCAAGCGGCCAGATGATCGACGCCACCGCCAAACTCTGCCAACTCATCGCGCCTAGCCAATAACTTGTGGCGAGGGGATTTATCCCCGTTGGGCTGCGAAGCTGCCCCAAAAACTGCCAATGCATTTTTTCAGTTTGATTGAGTCAGCGTTTATTGCGACTGCTGCGCAGCCGAACGGGGATAAATCCCCTCGCCACAGGGATGGTGGAAAATCTTAGAGTTGAGGTGTCCAAGTGACACCAAACATCCACATCCGACCTTCCTCGCGATAACCATACTGACCGCCGTCATAGCTGTAATTCGCTCGGCTGTAACCCTTGTCGAAAACGTTATCGACCTTCAGATCCAGCTTGATCTCGCGGTTCAGCGCCCAACTGCTGCGCAATCCAAACAATGCGTAGCCACCCAGCGATTGATTGTTGTCGCGATCGTCATAACTGCTGCTTACCGCCTGCCAGCTCGCACCGACACTGATCCGATCAAACTGCCGATCCAGATCCCAGCTCAACGTCCGCCGCGCACGACGCGCCAGGGTATGCCCGGAATCACGATCGCGCGGATCAATGATCGACACGCCCAGGTTGCTCTGCCAGTCGAACAATTCCTGTTTCAGCGCCGCTTCAAAACCGTTGATTCGCGCCGAAGCCACGTTCTCTGGACGTGAGTTGCTGCCGAAGATAATCGCGTCCTGCAGATCCGTACGGTAAATAGACGCTTCCAGACGGCTGCTGTCGCTCAACTGGCTGCGCCATTGCAGTTCGTAGCTCTTCGACGTTTCCGGTTTCAGATCCGGGTTGCTGAAGTCCGGGTAGTACAGGTCGTTGAACGTCGGTGCGCGAAAGCCTTCGCTATAACTTAGCAACAGATCGTTATCCGGATTCAGCGGCAGGGTGAACGTGCCGCTCCAGGTGTTCTGGCTGCCAAATTGCTGATTGTCGTCGTGGCGAAGGCCGATTTCGGTGGAGAAGCTGTCGGCCTGATAACGATGCTGGATAAACGCCGCGCGGTTCCAGCGGCTGTCCTCATCGAACGCGGTGCTGCTGTTGACGCGATCTTCGTACCAGTCGCCGCCGAGGATCAGGCTGTTACGCGCATTCAAGGTCAGGTCGTTCTGCCAGTTCAGCGAATCGCGATAGGTGTTGAACACCGTGCGCTCGTCGCTGAGTTTATCCAGGGTCTTCTCGCGGTTCTCGGTATGGCCGAACTCGACGCGGGTTTTCCAGAGGTCGTTGACCCGGGCGTCTAAGTAACTGCTGACGCTGCTGACATTAAAATCGCTGTAAGGCTGCTGCTGCACCGACTCGAAGGTGTTCATGTCGAAGCGGCCGAACGGGTTGTCGAACTCGCTCTTGCCACGGTTATCCAGCAGATTGGCGCCGATTTCGATGTCATCGGTCAGCGCATGGCTGAGGCTCAAACTAACGGACTTATTGCGGTAGGCATCGTGATCGCCATCGCTCGGATACGACTCGTGCGTACGATCAATCCCGGCGGTTTCGTCAAGGCTGGCGCCGAGATTGAAGCGGGTTTTGTCATCGCCGCCGGACAAACCGAGGCTGCGTTCCCACGTCTGGTTGCTGCCGAAACCGATGTGCATGCGTGGCTGCAAACCCTGGTCAGTACCGCGTCGGGTGAAAATCTGAATCACCCCGCCAATCGCATCACTGCCGTAAATCACCGAACGCGAGCCGCGCAGCACTTCCACACGCTCGATCTGCTCGATGTTCAGATGCTGCAGATTGCTGTCGCCCGAAGTCGAGTTGCCGATGCGCTGACCATCGACCAACACCAGACTCTGCGCCGATTGCGTGCCGCGAATATAGATCCCCGGCAGACTGCCGCGTCCGCCGGTCTGCGCCACTTGCACGCCGGGGACACGACGCAGCAGATCCGGCACGTCGCTCGGTTGCAGGCGGTCGATGTCTTCACGGGTGAACACGGTGTTGGCGGCGCTGCTGTCGTTGCGGGCTTCGATCTGGCGGTTGGCGGAGATCAGCGTGTCCGGCAGCTTCAACGCCTGATCACGCTCGAAGTTATCGGCGAGGGCATTAGCGGACGGCAGCAAGAAGAAGGGCAGGGCGAGGCGCGAGAGTTTCATGGCAATCCATCGGGAATTTCAGGTGTACACAAATCAAATGTGGGAGCGGGCTTGCTCGCGAAGGCGCTGTGTCAGTCAACTCATCATTGACTGATCCGACGCTTTCGCGAGCAAGCCC
>NZ_JASCPK010000253.1:0-4235 GCF_029959385.1 Pseudomonas sp. PS01303 | reverse complement strand
TCGGCGCTTTGGTGGAAGGGGTGGGGCCGATGTCTCCCACAGTCTGTACTGGGCTAACAGTCAGAAGCTGGCTTTTGGTCCCACCCACCCCTTCGAGTCCTACCATACAAGCGGGCTTGCTCGCGAAAGTGTTCGGACAAACCACATCAAACTACTAGAGCAATCTCCGTCTCTTTCTGTCTTTAAACGTAATCCTGTGAGTGCGTTTACATTACACAAACCGTTACGCCACAAGCCCTACAACGCCTTGCGCCGTTACTTACGCGTACGCCAGAATCCGCCGGCATACACGACCATGACTCGGGCTATATCGTTTCCCTGCCACTGCCCATCAGTGGTCGGGTTTAGTAGCCCGCATGGTTTTAGTAGGTGCATAAGTCCCATTAGGTCTGGCGTATCAGACTGCACTCAATGGTGGCTGTGCTCAGGGCGCTTTCGAGCGCGCCGGTCTTGCTAATTCCTCCGGTCTACTAACCTGCGCACAGCCGCCACCCTTCTTTTAGTAGAGAAAAGTCGCGGCCCTTGTTCAGGAATTAGATATTTATGTTCAAAGCCACGCCAAATCCCCCGGACGTCGAACCAATCCCGTACGACCCAACCCTCGAACCACAAAAGATAAAAGAAGCAACCGACCGCGCCATCAACTTCTATCTCAACCCCGGTTCATTCAAACTCTCAGTCCCTTCCCGCAAGACCAGCAAGATCTTCCTCATCGACCCCGCCATGGACGAAGAAACATTACTCGTCGAAGCCTGCGAATCGCTAGCAGCGGCCAGTGACATGGCGCGTGAAATCGGCGATGTCGTCGACAACACACAACGCCGAGCCCTGTTGATGCTGCATCAGGTGATCATGCTCAGTGAGCTCATGGTCAATCGAGTCCTGGATGGTCGCCGCTTGCCGCACTAGCGATCCCGCCACGATCCCTTGTAGGAGCTGCCGCAGGCTGCGATCTTTTGATCTGCTTTATAACAATCAAAAGCCGATCACAAGATCGCAGCCTGCGGCAGCGCCTACACGGTGTCATTTTTTCGCAGTGCTTCGAGGAGTTTCAGCTTATGTCCGAAACCACAAAACCGCTGGTCACAGATCCGGCTTCACCGTACGAATCATTCGATTCAAAGAAGCTCCACGCCGCCGCCGAACGCGCCCTCGACCATTACCTCGCACCCGCGCAGATCATGGCCACGCCTTATAGTCCCAGCAGCATGTTCATGGTTAATCCGCAAACCGACACTGAATCCTTATTGGCGAATGCCTGTGAGTCATTGGCCTCGGCCACGGTCATGCTCGGTGACTTCGCCGGGATGTTGGAAGGCCCCAGCCGCAATACGCTGTTGGGCATTGCGCAGGTTGTGATGCTGGGGGAGTTGGCGGTCAATCAGGCACTGGATAACGTGGTGCCCAAGGGATAGGCACCAACAGTTCAGGCCTGCTCGCGATCAGGCCTGCCAGTTTCATTGATTTCACTTAGGCAATAAAAAGCCCGGAAAGCTTTCGCCGTACGGGCTTTGAAGATCAAAAGATCGCAGCCTGCGGCAACTCCTACAGGGATCGACGTAGGAGCTGCCGAAGGCTGCGATCTTTTGCTTTTAGCGGTTAAACCGCTCCACCAACGAGTACTGCGTGTTAGCCGTCTTCGTCAGCTCTTCACTCAACAATGCCGAGTTATGTGCCTGTTCCGACGTCTGATCCGCCAGTTCTGAAATGTTGCTGATGTTGCGGCTGATCTCTTCCGCCACCGCACTTTGCTCTTCCGTCGCCGCTGCAATCTGCGTGGTCATGTCGGTGATGTTGGCCACCGCTTCACTGATCCCGACCAATGCCTGATCCGCTTCCAATACCCGCGCCACACCTTCTTCGGCCTGACGATGCCCGGCTTCCATGGTTTGCACAGCGCTGGACGCGGTCTGCTGCAACTTGGCGATCAGGGCGTGAATCTGCCCGGTCGATTCGCTGGTACGTTGCGCCAACTGGCGAACTTCGTCAGCCACCACGGCAAAACCACGGCCCATCTCACCAGCACGTGCGGCTTCAATCGCGGCGTTGAGCGCCAGCAGGTTGGTCTGATCGGCGATGCCTTTGATCACATCAACCACGCCGCCGATTTCGTCGCTGTCTTTGGCCAGTTGGGTGACGGTCAGGCCGGTTTCGCCGACAACTACCGACAAGCGCTGAATGGCTTCGCGGGTTTCCCCGGCGATGTCACGACCACGACCGGTCAGGCGATTGGCTTCCTGCGTCGCGTCAGCCGTGCGCTGCACGTGGCTGGCGACTTCTTGCGTGGTCGCGGCCATTTGGTTGACGGCGGTGGCGACTTGTTCGGTTTCCACGCGTTGACGTTCTAGGCCGCTGGAGCTGTTGTGCGCGAGGACGTCGGACTGCTTGGCCTGATCGGTCAGGTGTTCGGCGGTGTCCTGCAAGCGGGTCAGGCAGGTTTTCAGACGTGCTTCCTGGCTGAGGATCGACATTTCCAGACGTGCCTGCGCGCCACGGCTGTCGGTGTACATCTGTGCGATCAGCGGGTCGGAGGTGGTCTGCTCGGCCAGACGCAGCAGGCGTTTCAGCCCGCGTTGCTGCCATTGCAGGCCCATCAGGCCCAGCGGCACCGACAAACCGGCGGCGAGGGCGAAGCCCCAGTGCGAGTTGAGGGTCGCGCCGATCACGAAGCTCAGTTGGCTGACCAGAATGAACGGCAACCAGTCTTGCAGCACCGGTAGCCATTTATCGCTGGACGGGATCGCCGACTTGCCTTGGTTGATGCGTTGGTAGAGCGCTTCGGCGCGGCGGATCTGTTCGGCGGTGGGTTTGATCCGCACCGACTCGTAACCGACCACCTGATTGCCGTCGAATACCGGTGTTACATAGGCGTTAACCCAGTAATGGTCACCGGTCTTGCAGCGATTCTTGACAATGCCCATCCATGGCAAGCCTTGTTTCAGTGTGCCCCACATGTGCGAAAACACCGCCGCCGGGACGTCGGGGTGACGAACCAGGTTATGCGGCGCACGGATCAGTTCTTCACGCGAAAACCCGCTGATTTCAACGAACGCGTCGTTGCAGTAGGTGATCACGCCCTTGGCGTCGGTTGTGGAAATCAACCGCTGCTGAGCCGGGAACGTCCGTTCGCGTTGTGTGATGGGCTGGTTATTACGCATGGTTTTTCAATCCGCAAGGCTTTGAAAGGTTGTCGGCGGTCGCGGCGTTTTATTGAAATTATTTTTCAGATTCAAGAATGGCGTCGCAAAACGGCCATTGCTTCAACCGGCAAGCATCGGATAGGTGAACAGCACGAAGTGCAGCAGATTCAGGCCGAAATGCGTAGCGATCGCCGCGCCCAGTCCGCCGAAACGGTAGGCCAGGCCATAACCGACACCCGCCAGACTCGCCAGCAACACCCACTGCCAACCGGCACCCAGATGCACCAGGCCGAAAATCAACGAGGCGAGCAGCAGGGCGAGGTTTTCGCCGTAAGGCAGGTTTTTCAAACGACGGCTGAGACCGCCCTGTATATAGCCGCGAAACAGCGCTTCCTCGACCAGCGTCACCAGCAACAGATTGTTCAGCATCCATAGCCAGGCCTGATCGGGCCACTTCGGTGCCCACGCGATCACGCCGAGCAATACCGCGCCGCCGAGGGCGAGGATCACGCTCAAGGTCAGGGCGACGACGGTGGCGTAGACCGTCAGTCGCAACGAACGCCGCGCGACAATCCATGGGCAGACCAGCAACAGCCAGAAGCCAATCAACGGTTTGTCGAGATTGAGGTACATCGCGAATGGCACGGCATCATCGGTGAAACGTTGCGGATCGATAACCCGAGCGCTGGAGAAGCCCGGCAACCAGTGCAGCGCCAACGCCAGCGCCAGCACGATGAACAGACCGTGACCGAGAAACCGCCCGACCGGCACCTGTTGCTGGCGCACGGCGAAGCCCGCGAACATCAGTAGCCCAAGCGAGATCAACGCCAGCCAGCCGAGTTGGCCATGGCTCAACGCCAAACCGTAGCCGAGGCTGAGAAGGGCCAGATAGAGCCATGGCAAAGCCTTCATCGAAAGTCCCTGTGCACATTTTGTGGAAGGGCTTTCTACACGGGCGAGGGCGTGGGGACAAGTGAAGTGTGGCGGCAAACCGGGACAGATACTCGCCACACACAACATGTAGGAGCTGCCGAAGGCTGCGATCTTTTGATCTTTATCTTGAAAAGCCAAGATCAAAAGATCGCAGCCTTCGGC
>NZ_JASCPK010000252.1:0-4329 GCF_029959385.1 Pseudomonas sp. PS01303 | reverse complement strand
GAGCCTGCTCGCGATAGCGCAGTGTCTGCGCCGAAGAAGGTGGCTGACACAACGCCATCGCGAGCAGGCTCACTCCTACAATGATTTGTGATGTGCCGCCGATTTTGTGTACGACGCTCAACCCTGTGGGAGCGGGCTTGCTTGCGAAGGCGTCATCACATTCAAAATCATCGTGGCAGACGCACCGCTTCCGCGAGCAAGCTCGG
Organism: Pseudomonas sp. PS01303; assembly: GCF_029959385.1. Classification (NCBI taxonomy): domain Bacteria; kingdom Pseudomonadati; phylum Pseudomonadota; class Gammaproteobacteria; order Pseudomonadales; family Pseudomonadaceae; genus Pseudomonas; species Pseudomonas sp. PS01303. Next base: position 4,123 of record NZ_JASCPK010000252.1, on the reverse strand, counting down.
CTCCTACAAGGATTCGTGCGTTCGGGCGTGAGGTTTCAGCTCACGGATCAACCTGTGCCATCAACTCCGGCACCGACTCCGGTCGTTTTGCATAACGCTGCGCCAACACCGCACAGATCATCAACTGAATCTGATGAAACAACATCAGCGGCAGAATCAACACGCCAATCGTGCTGCCGGCAAACAACACCTGGGCCATCGGCACGCCAGTGGCCAGGCTCTTTTTCGAGCCGCAGAACAGGATGGTGATGCGGTCTTCCTGATTGAAGCCAAACGCCTTGCCCAACAGCGTCGAGGCCACGAGCACCAGCGCCAGCAAAATGCAGCAAACCACCACCAGTCCCAGCAGCTCAATGAGCGGAATCTGATGCCAGATGCCTTCATTGACCGCCTCGCTGAACGCGCCGTACACCACCAGCAGAATCGAGCCCTGATCAACGAATTTCAACCAGCTCTTGTTGCGGCCGACCCACGCGCCGATCCAGCGGCGGGCAATCTGTCCGGCAATAAACGGCAGGAGCAATTGCACGCTGATCTTGAGGATCGCATCCAGCGTCGAGCCGCCGTCACCGTGGACGTTGAGCAACAGCGTCACCAGCAACGGCGTGAGGAAGATACCGAACAGGCTCGATGCCGCCGCGCTGCAAATCGCCGCCGGAATATTGCCTCGCGCCAGCGATGTGAAGGCAATCGCCGACTGCACCGTGGCCGGCAAGGCGCAGAGGTACAACATGCCCATGTACAGCTTGTCGCCGATCAGCGGTGAGAGCAGCGGTTTCAGCGCCAGGCCCAACAGCGGGAACAGCACGAAGGTCAGGCCGAACACCAACAGATGCAAACGCCAGTGACCGGCGCCGGCGATGATTGATTCGCGAGAGAGCTTGGCGCCATGCAGGAAAAACAGCAGCGCGATGGCGATGTTGGTCAGCCAGCCAAAACCGACCGCGACCTGGCCGCTGGCCGGCAGAAAACTGGCGAGCAGCACAACGCCGATCAGCGTCAGGGTGAAGTTATCGGGCAAAAATCTTGGGCGAGTCATGGTGTTTTTATCCGGGGGTTGCCAGTGCGTGCCGACGACTCTAACGTGACTGAAAATTACCGACTAACGCCGAAGAGCCTTGAGATGCCGCCTAAAGGACATGACAAAAGCATTCGCCGCAGCATTCCCGGGCTGCCCAGCCTGCCGCGTCCGCTGTATGGACGCACGGAATCACTGCCCAATCGCGCACTGACCCGGCGCCATAGTCACCCGTGGGTGCAGTTGTCGTACGCGATTCAAGGTGTGCTCGAAGTGCAGACCAGCGCCGGCCGCTTTGTCGCGCCACCGGAGCGCGCGGTGTGGATTCCGGCCGGTGTGCCGCATCGGGTATTCAGCTCGCCGCACACCGAAATGCGCAGCCTCTACATCGATTGCAGCGTGGCGGGTTGGGCAGTTGAGTATTGTCATGTGCTCGGCGTCAGTGATTTGCTTCGCGAACTGATCCGCGCGTTCAGTCAGGTGCCGGTGGAATACGACCAGAGCGGCCCGCACGGGCGCATGGCGCAGGTGATCCTCGATCAACTGGCCGATGCGCCGCAGATCGATCTGATGCTACCGCTGCCGCAGGACGCGCGCTTAAAACAAATCTACCAAAGCCTGGAGCAACACCCGGAGCAGCAGACCACGCTGAGTCACTGGAGCGAAAAATTTGGCATCACCGAAAAGACCCTTACCCGCCTGTTCCTGCGCGACACCGGCCTGGCCTTCCGCGCCTGGCGCCAACGCCTGCGCCTGCTCGGGGCACTGACGCCGCTGGAGAAAGGTGAACGCGTCACCGATGTGGCGCTGGCCTGTGGATACGATTCAACGTCAGCGTTTATTGCGGCGTTTCGGCAACAATTTGGCGAAACGCCGGGGGAGTTCTTTCGTTGATCAGCGATCCGCCAACTCTTCCAGCAAATCAGCCGACGGCACGAAATACAGGCTCCCGGTTACTGCAGTGCTGAAATCCAGCAACTTGTCATAGTTGCCGACTGGCTTGCCGACAAACATATTTTCCAACATCTGTTCCATCGGCTCAGGCGAACGCGCATAGCCAATAAAGAACGTACCAAACTCCCCCGCTCCCGGTCGGCCAAACGGCATGTTGTCGCGCAGGATCTTCACCTCCTCGCCCTCGGCGTTGGTGATCGTCGTCAGTGCACTGTGTGAATTGGAAGGTTTGACCGAGTCGTCCAGTTCGATGTCGGAGAGTTTCTTGCGGCCGATCACTCGCTCCTGCGCCTCAACGCTCAGCGAATTCCACGCCGTCATGTTGTGCAGGTATTTCTGCACCAGCACGTAGCTGCCGCCACTGAAGCCCGGATCTTCATCACCGACGATGGTGAAATTCACCGCTTTGCGCCCGACCGGGTTTTCCGTGCCGTCGACAAAACCGATGATGCTGCGCATGTCGAAATAACGGAAACCCTGCACCTCGTCGACCACGGTGACGGCATCGCCCAGCACGGCCATGATTTGCGTCGCCAGTTCAAAACACAGATCCATCTGATCGGCGCGGATGTGCAGCAGCAGATCGCCGGGAGTTGACGGCGCGTGTCGCCCTTCCCCGCCAAATTCGCGGAACGCGTGCAGGGACGCCGGTCGCGGGCTGCCGAATAAACGATCCCAGGCGTTCGAGGAAAAGCCGCAGATGCAGGTCAGGTTGCCTGACGGCACGCGCTTGCCGACCGAGCGCACCAGCCCGGCGACGTCGCCGCACCAGCCTTTCACGGTTGCGGCGGCGTCGGCGCCTTCATTGAGTGTCGCGACGATAAAAATCGCGCTGCGAGTGATCGGGCTGCACACGGCTTGCGGTTCGAGGATGTCGGTTTGCATGGCTGAAAGTGCCGCCCTGTAGGGGTAACACCAAAGGTGCGACCCGAAATTCGAGGATGAGTCGGACTGCATTGATGGCCCGACACTTCGTTTTTATCGAACTCTACCGCAGAAATAAACGATTTTTCTTTCGCGCAAACTCGTCGCTAGCATGGCCACGTCTGACGCTAATCGAATAAAAGACAGGGAGCGTGACATGCCTTCAACCAATATCAATATCGGCGAACCGTGGATGTGGGGCGGCTTCGTCGTCTTCGTGCTGGCGATGCTCGCATTGGATCTCTTTGTGTTCGGCGGGCGCAAGGCGCACCGCGTCTCAGTGCGCGAAGCCTTGTCCTGGGTGATTGCCTGGTGCTTGTTGGCACTGAGTTTCGCCGCGCTGTTGTGGTGGTATTTGCACGGCGAATTCGGTGCCGATATCGCCCGGCAGAAGACCCTGGAATTTCTCACCGGTTATCTGATCGAGCAATCGCTGTCGATCGACAACATGTTCATCTTCGTGATGATTTTCACCTACTTCGCGGTGCCGCCGGAGTTGCAACGCCGCGTGCTGCTGTACGGCGTGCTCGGGGCGATTGTGATGCGCGCGGTGATGATTTTCGCCGGCGTGTGGCTGGTGTCGCAGTTCGAATGGCTGCTGTACGCGTTCGGCGTGTTCCTGATCATCACCGGGATCAAGATGCTGGTATTTGCTGACCAGCAACCGGATCTCGACAAGAATCCGCTGCTGCGCTGGGTGCGCGGTCATATGCGCATCACCAGTGGCTTTCATGGCGAACGGTTTTTTGTTCTGCAAAACGGTGTGCGCTGGGCGACGCCGATGTTTCTGGTGCTGGTATTGATCGAGGCCAGTGATTTGATGTTCGCGGTCGACAGCATCCCGGCGATCTTCGCCGTAACGACTGACCCGTTCATTGTGTTCACCTCGAACATCTTCGCGATCATGGGCTTGCGCGCGCTGTACTTCCTGCTGGCGGACATGGCTGACCGCTTTCATTTGCTCAAGTACGGGCTGGCAATTGTGCTGGTGTTTATCGGCGGAAAAATGGTGCTGATGCCATGGTTTCACATGCCGGTGGAGTGGTCGCTGCTGGTGGTGGGCGGGGTGATTTTTGGTTCTGTGTTGTTGAGTTTGGTCATCACCCGAAAACAAAACCAAACCGAAGCCCTATAGGAGCTGCCGCAGGCTGCGATCTTTTGACTTTGATTTTTAAAAACAAGATCAAAAGATCGCAGCCTGCGGCAGCTCCTACAGGGGAATTTCGT
>NZ_JASCPK010000251.1:0-4384 GCF_029959385.1 Pseudomonas sp. PS01303 | reverse complement strand
AGCTCGCTCCCACATTTGACTGCATTCCAACTGGATGAACCGAATCAACTGTGGGAGCGAGCTTGCTCGCGAAGGCGGCCTGTCAGACGCTACTTTTCTGCAGGCTTTGCTGCCGGCTGCCACAAAATCTCCGCAATCCCCTGTCTCCGCGCAATCAACCGCGCCGCCACAAACAACAAATCCGACAACCGATTGATATACGCCAGGCCAACCCCGGCCAAAGGCTCGATCGCATTCAGATGCTGACAGCGCCGCTCGGCACTCCGCGCCAGGCTGCGGCACACATGCGCCTGCGCAATCAACATCGAACCACCCGGCAGAATGAAATTCTCCAGCGGCCCCAACTCCTCATTCCAGACGTCGATCGCCGCTTCCAGCCGCTCGATTTCCGCCGCGTTCAGCGCCTGATATTGCGGCATCGCCAACTCGCCACCCAGATCAAACAGTCGATGCTGACAAGGCGCCAATACCTCGATCAATTCATTCAGCCCCGGAGTGGCCTCGCGCTCGGCAAGTAACCCGGCCAGCAACACGCCAACCTGACTGTTGAGCGTATCGACTTCACCAATCGCTTCGATGCGCGGGTGATCCTTCGGTACGCGGCGGCCGTCGCCCAGGCCGGTTTCGCCTTTGTCGCCGGTGCGCGTGTAAATCTTCGACAAGCGAAAGCCCATGGGTTACCTCGGTAGTTGATTGATTTCAGCCGCGATGGCCGGTGGTGGCGCCAGCGGCAGGCGCAGGGTGAAGCAGGTGCCCTGACCGGGCGCCGACTGCACTTCCATCTGGCCTTTGTGATTGTTGGTGATGATGAAGTACGACACCGACAAGCCAAGCCCGGTGCCCTGACCGATTTCCTTGGTGGTGAAGAACGGCTCGAAGGTGCGTTTGCGCACGCTCTCGCTCATGCCGATGCCGTTGTCCTCGACCTGAATCTCGGCCCACGGCGGATTGAGTTTGGTGCGCAAAATGATCCGCCCCGGTTCGCTGTCGTCCTCGCGCTGATGAATCGCTTGTGCGGCGTTTTTCAGCAGGTTGAGCAGTACTTGTTCCAGTTCGTTGGCAGTGCCAGGCACCGGGCCGAGCGCCGGGTCGAACTGGCGCACAATGGCCTGCCCCTTGAAGTCGAAACCGATCGCCAGATCGAAGTCGTTGCCGGCGATTTCCACCGCTTGATCGATCAGCGCCGGCAGGTCGCACGGTGCCATTTCCCGAGTGCTGCGACGGCTGAAGCTGAGCATGTGCGTGACGATTTTCGCCGCACGGGCACCGGCCTGTTGAATGCCGTCGAGGAGTTTCGGCACTTCGCGGCCTTGCAGGTAACGGTTGACGGTATCGAGTTCGATGCCCAGTTGTTCGGCGGTTTCGATGTTCTTCGGCAGATCTGCTGAAAGGCGTCGACGGATGTTTTGCACGTTGTGCAGGATCGCGCCCAGCGGATTATTGATCTCGTGGGCCATGCCCGCCGCGAGGCCACCGACCGAAAGCATCTTCTCCGACTGCACCATCATTTCTTCCAGCGACAAACGCTGGGTGATGTCATCGATGCGGATCACCACGCCACGTCCGGCGCCGCCCATCAGCGGGTAAAACGTCAGTGCGTAATGCTTCGGCTCGTCGTCCTTGAACCATGTCACTCGCTCGATTTTCGCCACCGTGTGTTGTTCGACGGTTTGCTTGAGCTGCGGCAGAAACGGTTTCAATGGTTCGAAGGCGAGGAAGATCGGCTGGTTCAGCGCTTCGTCCAGACGTGTGCCGGAAAGGGCACTGGCCTCCTGATTCCATTGGGTGACGTAGAGCTGTTCGTCGAGGGCGATCAGTGCCGAGGGCATCGAGTCGATGATGCTGTTGAGGTAATTCTGGAAACCGGTGAGCTTCTTCTCGATTTTGCTGCGTACCTGAACTTCCAGTTCCAGTTTGCGGTTGGTGTGGCGGGTTTCCTCGGCCAGACCTTGAGCCTGATCGTAGGCGGCTTGCGAGTCGTCACGGGCGCGTTTGAGCTGCTGTTCGCGGGCTTCGATGCGCGACAGCATGGTGTTGAACGCTTCGGCGAGGCTGCCGATTTCGTCGTGATTGCCGCGTGAGGCCCGCAGGGCGTAGTTCTCTTCGCGGGTGACCTGACGCGAGAGTTCTTCCAGTTGATGGATCGGCCGGGTGATCAGGCGTTTGATCTGGCGGGCAATCACCAGCCACAACAGCACGCTGAAAATCAGAATCCCAAGGCTCGCGGTCAGGGTGCCGGTGTAGAACGCCATCGGCAGTTCGCTGCTCGCCACCAGCAACAGATGGCCGGGTGCGGTGCCGGGGCGGGGCAGGGTGATCAACTGGTTGCTGCGAAATTCGGTGAGTTGCCAGGCTTCGATGTGCCGGTAGCGTTCCGGCAATTTCAGTTTGTCGCCGCGCTGCACCTGCGCGAGGCGTTCGCCTTTGCCGTCATAGATGGCAGCAGCGCGTAATGGCGAATAGCTGTCGAGTTCCTTGAGCAGACGCTCGGCGCTCTCCGGCGATTGCAGGGACTCGCTGACCAGACTCGGGTTGGCGATCAGTCGGCCGATGGTCTGCAAGGCTTGCGGCGCCATGCTTTCCTGGGAAATGTAGTAGGCGGCGCTGATAAAGGTCAGGTTGGCGACCAGCAACACAGTGGTCAACAGCACCAGCAGGGCGGCCAGCAGTTTCTGGCCGACCGGCAGGTTTTCGAGGCGCTGGCGCAATGGCATCAGGTTTATCGCAGCAAAGGAACAAGTGGCCAGCGTAGCCGCTGCTCAGTCGCTGGGCAATCCAAGGCTGTGCAGATGCGCGACGAGGCGCTGCTGCAACTGGTTGAGGTGCGGCAGATTCAATTGATGACGGGTGGCGACTTTGCAGGCGTGGCCCAATAGATAGCTGATTTCGGTGCGGCGCTGGTTGGCGACGTCCTGATACATCGACGAGTAATTGGCCGCCGTCGCCTGAATCACCCGTTCGACTTCTTGCTGCAGATTCTCAGCGGCAGCGGGTTGGCCGCAGTGCTGCAACAACTCGGCGAGTTCGGCGCACAGAGTGGCGACTTCGCAGTGGTGATCCTGCAAACCACCGTTGCGGCAGTGGTGCAGCACGGTCAGTGGATTGATCGCGCAGTTGAGCGCCAGTTTGCGCCACAGCCGCGTGAGGATATCGGTACTCCACTCGTGGGGAATGTTCGCGGCTTGCAGATCGTCCAGCCAGATCGGCGCAACCGGTTGAGTGACATCGCCCAGCCAGGTGAAGCCGTGACCGGCGAACACCACGCGCCAGTCGCCGTCGCGAAACGCGCCTTCGGTGCTGGACGCGCTGATGCAGCGTGCTTGCGGAACGCGCGTGGCGACGGCGTCCTGACTGCCGAGGCCGTTCTGCAACAGGATCAGTTCGGCATCCGCTGTCAGGCGCGGAGCGAGGCGGGCGATGGCACTTTCGGCGTCGTAGGCTTTGCAGGCGACCAGCAGTCGGCGAATTGGCTCAGGGCTTTCGGCGGTTTCGCCCGGCACCGCATACGTGCTGGCCTGGCCGTGTTCGACGAGCGTTAGCCCGCCGGCCGCTTCATAACTGCGCAGGCGTTCGGCATCGCGCACGATCAATTTCACCGGCAAACCGGCCCGGGCCAGACGCGTGGCCCACAGGGTGCCGAGGCTGCCGGCGCCGAGGACGTGCCAAGTGGTCGACATCAGTTTTTTGCTCGATTGCGTACAGGCATGTGCGGCTCGCCGTGTTCGTAGGAAAAGACCCGTTATAATGAGCCCGATTTTAACCGCAAGCCAAGCGCGCTCCATCCTCATTGAGCGCGCCTTTTTATTGGAGAGATTACATGCCGTCGTTCGACGTGGTATCCGAACTGGACAAACACGAACTCACCAACGCGGTCGAGAACGCCGTGAAGGAACTCGATCGTCGTTATGACCTGAAAGGCAAAGGCAGCTTCGAGTTCAAGGAAAAAGACCTGACCGTGAGCCTGACCGCTGAAGCCGGGTTCCAGCTCGAAGCGATGATCGAAATCCTCAAGCTGGCGCTGGTCAAGCGCAAGATCGATGTGCAGTGCCTCGAGGTCAAGGACGCTTATGCATCGGGCAAGCTGATGAAGCAGGACGCCATCCTCAAGGAAGGCATCGACAAAGAACTGGCGAAGAAAATCGTCGGCCACATCAAAGACGCCAAGCTGAAAGTGCAGGCCGCCATTCAGGGCGAGCAAGTGCGCGTGACCGGCAAGAAGCGTGATGACCTGCAAGAAGCCATCGCTGCACTGCGTGCCAAGGAATTCGGCATGCCGCTGCAGTTCAACAACTTCCGCGACTAAGCCCGGTCAGATGACCTGTGGGAGCGAGCCTGCTCGCGAAAGCGGTGTGCCAGTCAACTCATTGGCTGAATGACCCAGCGC
>NZ_JASCPK010000250.1:0-4402 GCF_029959385.1 Pseudomonas sp. PS01303 | reverse complement strand
TGTATGGCCAGTGAGGGCCCCTTCGCGAGCAGGCTCGCTCCCACATTGGATCAGGGTACCCAATCCATTGTGGGAGCGAGCCTGCTCGCGAATGAGACAACTCGGTCTATCGATCAGTCGGAGTTCTGCGGATTCAACCAGCCGCGCACCCGGCGGACCAACTGTTCCTGCTCAGCCTTCTTGTCCGGCAACGCTTGCAATGCCACCTGGCTAAACGCCGAGGTCTTCAACCGCTTGCTCGCCTGCATACGCTCCAGCGCCGCAATGCGATCCAGCGCTTTGTCCATGTAGAAAATATCTGCGGTCGGCAATTTCAATGTCGGTGTCAATTCCGCCAATGCCGGTTTGGCTTTGGCCGGTGTCTGCGCATCGACCATTACAAACTTCTCCACCTGCGCGGTCTGCTTCTCGCTGAGATAACGCGCCGCCCAATAAGCCCCGGTGCCATGCCCGAGCACGACAATGCTGCGCGCGCTCTGCTGTTCGGCGTAGGCAATGGCCGCGTCGATGCGGGCGAAGATGCGCTCGCCGTCAGCCTTTTCCTGTTCTTCCACGGTGTCGGCCGCAACTTGATCGACAACTTCGGCTTCACCGCCGGCGGCCTGCTCGATCGGTTGTGCGGTGGTGGCATCCTTGCTGCCGGTTTCCGGCGCTTTCGGCGCGGCGATGGGCTCGACGACGCGCGGTGCGATGGCATCGCTTTGCAGATCGGGCAGGGTGATACTCAGGCTGCTCCACTTGGCGTCGGGCAATTTCTGCCGCAACGGGCCGATTGCTTGCGGCCAGTCAGCGGTTTCGCCGGCGCCGGGGATGATAATCACCGCGCCCTTGGGTTCGGCGGTGTTGGCGGTTTTCCACAGGGCGAGGAAGGTGTCGCTGCCGGCCTGCAACTGTTGCTGCTCTTGCGCCGGAACCGTACGGCCGAGTGCGGCGGCTTCTTCCTGACTACGCTCAAGCAGTGGCTGGCGTTCAGCGGGTTTCGCTTCGGCAGGTTTTTCCGCTGAGGCGGCAGGCGCCGGATCGGCGGCTTCGACGGAAAACGCACAAGGCAGGATCAGCGACAGGCACAATGCTGGCATTGCCAGGCGGTAGACAGAGGGCATCGGTTATTCCAGGCCAGAAATGTATCCCGGCAGCCTAATGGGTTGGTCAGAATTTGTCAGTGTAAGAGACTTCAATGAAGCGATTTTGCTGCCTCTGGTTTATCGGCTGGTTGTGCTTTCCCTTGATCGCCTGGGCGGTGCCTGAGCCGTCGGCGCACGCTGCGCAATTGACGGCGGGCCAGCAACAGTGGCTGGCGCAACACAAAGAGCTGCGCGTCGGTCTGGTGTTGCAGGCGCCGTTTGCGCAATACGACCGGCGTTTGCAAAAGCTGTCCGGGGCCAATGTCGAGTTGATGAAGTCGCTGGCCAAGGTGCTCAATGTCGAACTGAGCTGGCGCAATTTTCAAGACCTCGCGCAACTGGAAGCCGCGGTGCGCGAAGGTGAAATCGACATCGCCCCCGGCCTGATGCAAACCCCGAGCGCGCTGCGTCTCTGGCAGTTTTCCGACCCCTACATGCGCGTGCCGCAACTGGTGGTCAGCGATCAGAAAGCCAGCGGCACGATCGATCTGGAAAAACTCGACAGCCAGACCCGCGTCGCCGTGCGCATGCCCAGCGCGACCGCCGATTACCTGCGCGGCAACTATCCCCACCTCAATCTGCAAGGCGTGCCGCTGGAACGTCAGGCGTTGCAGTTGCTGTTGAGTCAGCAGGCGTCCTACGCGGTGGTCGATGAAGCGCAACTGGGGCGACTGTCGGTAGAGCCGGAATTTGCCGAACTGGTGGTGGTTGGCGATATCGGTCTGCCGCAATTGTTGCGGGTTGCTTCGCGACGGGATTGGCCGGAACTGGCCGGCATCGTCCAAAGCGCTTTGCGCGCGATCCCGGCGAAAGATCTGGAGCGCCTGCACAATCAATGGCTGCAACCGAAATACCCGCGATTGTCGGAGTCGCCGGGCTTCTGGCAAAACCTCGCGCTGTTGTTTGCGGTGATGTTGCTCAGTTGCGTGGCCATCGTGTTCTGGCAGCGGCGCCAGCAGCACAGTCTCGAACAACGTTTGCTCGCCGCCCGTGAAGACATTGCCTTGCGCGCCGCCAGCGAAGAAGCGCTGCGGCTGACGCAATTTTCCATCGATCAAAGCACCGTCGGCATCCTCTGGGTCAACTGGGACAGCCATGTGCGCTACGCCAATCGCGCGGCGGAAAACATGCTCGGTTATCCCTCGGGCGGGTTGATCGAGCGGCCGCTGATCGACTTCGAACCGGGTCTGCACATGGATCGCTGGCTCAATCTCTGGAAGCGTGCGCGAGCGAGCGAGGAAGGGCCGTTGAGTTTTGAAACCAGTTGCTTGCGTGCCGACGGCAGTATTTTGCCAGCGGATGTGTCGCTGAGTTTTCTGCGTTTTCGCGACAGTGAATACCTGGTGGTCTACCTCACCGACGTCACCGACCGTCGTCGCGCACTGGCCGCGTTGCAGGAAAGTGAGGCGCGCCTGCAAGGCATCGCCGCCAACGTGCCGGGATTGGTGTTCCGGCTGGAGCGCGCGCCGGTGACCGGGCAGATCGACTTTGCCTACATCAGCGAGGGTAGCGAAAGTCTGGTCGGCTACGCGCCGGCCGCCATCGCCCATCGCGACATGGGCCTGCGCAGTCTGGTGCACCCGGACGACAAGGCCAGTTATCACCGCACCCAGGATCAAGCGCTGGACACCGACAGCGACTGGTCGTGGCAGGGCAGAATTGTTACGCGACAGGGGCAGCAGCGCTGGGCCGAAATCAAGGCGATCACCCGGCAACTGGAGGATGGCGCGTACGTCTGGGACGGGATCGTCTGGGACATCACCGAGAGCAAACGCATCGAACTGGAACTGGCCGATTCTCGTGAACAGCTGCGCGAACTGTCGGCGCACCTTGAAAGCGTGCGCGAAGAAGAGAAGGCGCGCATCGCCCGCGAAGTGCACGATGAGCTGGGGCAGATGCTCACGGTGCTGAAACTGGAGACATCGATGTGCGAATTGGCCTACGCGCAACTCGACCCCGGTCTGAACGAACGGCTCAACAGCATGAAGCGCCTGATCGCCCAGTTGTTTCAGTTAGTGCGTGATGTGGCGACGGCGCTGCGGCCACCAATTCTGGATGCCGGGATTGCCTCGGCGATCGAATGGCAGGCGCGGCGATTTGAAGCGCGGACGCAGATTCCCTGTCTGGTGCAGGTGCCGGAGAATCTGCCGGCGCTGAGTGATGCCAAGGCGATCGGGTTGTTCCGGATTTTGCAGGAAGCGCTGACCAACGTGATGCGTCATGCTCAGGCGCATACTGTGGAGCTGACGCTGGCGCTGGAGGGCGATGAGTTGTGCCTGACAGTCGCCGATGATGGCGTAGGATTTGTCGCCGCTACGGGTAGGCCGACTTCGTTTGGTTTGGTCGGCATGCGCGAGCGGGTGCTGATCATGGGTGGGCGGTTGGTGCTGGAGAGTGAGCCGGGGGAGGGTACTAGTCTTAAAGTGTGGGTGCCGCTGGATCGCTAAAAGATCGCAGCCTTCGGCAGCTCCTACAGGGTGAGTGCGATCAATGTAGGAGCTGCCGCAGGCTGCGATCTTTTGCCCTTAAAAACAACGACCGAGGAGAGTGCAAGTGATCCGTGTACTGGTAGCCGAAGACCACACCATCGTCCGTGAGGGCATCAAGCAATTGATCAGCCTGGCCAAGGATCTGCAAGTGGTGGGCGAGGCGAGCAATGGCGAACAACTGCTCGAAACCCTGCGCCATGTGCCGTGCGAAGTGGTGCTGCTCGATATTTCCATGCCCGGGGTCAACGGCCTCGAAGCGATCCCACGGATCCGCGCACTGAACAATCCGCCGGCGATTCTGGTGCTGTCGATGCATGACGAAGCGCAGATGGCAGCTCGCGCATTGAAAGTCGGTGCGGCCGGCTATGCAACCAAGGACAGCGATCCGGCGCTGTTGCTCACGGCGATCCGCAAGGTCGCGGCGGGTGGGCGTTACATCGACCCGGATCTGGCGGATCGGATGGTTTTCGAAGTCGGCCTGACCGATGCCAGGCCATTGCACTCTCTTCTCTCCGAACGTGAATTTTCAGTGTTCGAGCGCCTAGCCCAAGGCGCCAACGTCAACGACATCGCCCAGCAACTGGCGCTAAGCAGCAAAACCATCAGCACCCACAAGGCGCGGCTGATGCAAAAGCTCAACATCACCTCGCTGGCCGAACTGGTCAAATACGCGATGGAACACAAACTCCTCTGATCAGCACTGTTCCCCTGTGGGAGCGAGCCTGCTCGCGAAAGCGGTGTATCAGTCACTGAATAAGCTGAATGACCCACCGCATTCGCGAGCAGGCT
>NZ_JASCPK010000024.1:0-58662 GCF_029959385.1 Pseudomonas sp. PS01303 | reverse complement strand
GGCTCACTCCTACAGGGGAACGCATTTCAAATTGTAGGAGTGAGCCTGCTCGCGATGGCCGCGACGCGGTGTCAGTGATGAAACAACAAAACCAGCAGCACCAGATTCCCGAGCAATGCCAGCAACGCCATCGTCCGCCACACCTTCAACGGCTCACGCTCCAGCAACGGCCTGGGCCGCACGCTCAAACTGCGTCGCTCCCCCTGTTCCAACACCAACAACCATTCTTCCGCTGTTTCAAAGCGTTGCTGCGGATCAGCCGCCACGCCGCGCTCCAGACTCTGCGCCAGCCATTCCGGCAGATCCGGTCGATAACGCCCGGCACTCACCGCCAGTCCAAATCGCGGCCGCTGAAACGCTTCGATCTCGCCATAAGGAAAATACCCCGTAAGCAGGAAATACAAGGTCACGCCCACCGCATACAAGTCCTGCTGCGCACTCGGCGGATCACCGCGAAAGCCTTCCGGGGCTATATAACTCGGCGTCCCCGGCAACGTCGACGGCGCGTCTTCGGACAGTCCCGGGCAATACGCCAGGCCAAAATCCAGCAGCCGCAGCTCACCGTCATCCCCCCAATGCAGATTCTCCGGTTTGATGTCCCGATGCAGAATCTGCCGCCGATGCAGCAGCCCGACTGCACGCAGCAGGCGTTCGGCAATGTCTTGCCATTGCGCCAACGGTAAAGCCCCGCTGTTTTTAAAAACCTGCGCCAGCGTCTTGCCGGAATATTCCCGCATTACGTAGTACAAATGCTGACGCTGATTGCACGCATGGACTTCAGGAAAATGCCGTCCGGCCACACGTTTCAGAAACCATTCCTCGGACAACAGCGCTTGCCCGGCACAGGAATCATCAGCGGAACGTGTGGGCAGGGTTTTCAACAGCCACGTTTGACCTTGGCTATCCAGCACGCGATACAGCAACGATTGCTGGCTCTGCGCGACGATGCCTTGCACCTGCCAGCCTTCAAACAACTGGCCAGGTTTCAGCGCTGGCGGCAGTGGCCATTGCTGCAAATGCATCAACGCATCGCCAATACTCGCTTCGCCGACCGCATCGACCCGCACCAGCAAAGCGCTGGCGTTGTCCTGACTGCCGGCCAGATGCGCGGCGTTGACCAATGTTTGCGCCGCGCTGTGCAGATCCGGCTGATCACGCAGGATCGCCGCAATCGCGGTATCGCCCAGGGTTGACCACACGCCATCACTGAGCAGCACAAAGCTTTCGCCGTCACGCAATTCACCGTCGAGAAAATCCAGCACCAAATGTTGATCCAGCCCGAGCGCACGCTTGAGCACATGCTGCATGCCCGGCTGCTCCCAGACGTGATCCTCGCTGATGCGCTGCAACGCGTCGGCGTGCCAGCGGTATACCCGGCAATCTCCTACATGGGCGAGGGTAAAGCGCCGACCGCGCATGACCAAAGCACTGACGGTGGTGAGTAACGGCTGCCCACCGCCATTGGCCTGCAACCAGCGATTTTGTGCGAGGAGCAAGCGGTCGAGGGCCTGCGCCACGCTCCAGGTTTCCGGGGTGGCGTAATAGTCGAGCGCCAGCGCCTGCAACGTCGAACGCGCGGCGAGGCCGCCATCGGCGCATTGGCTGACGCCGTCGGCGATGGCGAACAGATAACCCTTGCTCGCCGCCAGCGGCGGGGCCGGCGTGACCAGGCGCAAAGCGTCCTGATTCTCCGCGCGCGGCCCGGCGGCGCTGGCTTCGGCGAAACTAAGTTGCAGGGCCATCGACGCCTCAGACCCGCGCCGCCGTCACCGCTGCCGAACCCCATGTGGTCCTCCAGCGACGCTTGACGCCGTGCAGGCCAAACCACGCCAACACGCCAAGGCTGGCGAACAACCACAGCGCCAGTTGATAGCTGCCGGTGCTCTGCTTGATCGCACCCATGCCCGCCGCCAAGGCGAAACCACCAATGCCGCCGGCCATGCCGATCAGCCCGGTCATTACGCCGATTTCCAGACGAAAACGCTGCGGCACCAGTTGGAAAACCGCACCGTTGCCTGCCCCCAAACCGAGCATGGTGCAGACGAAAAGTGCCAGCGCCGCGTAGGAACTTGGCAGGTTGAACCCGACGGCGGCGATGCAGATCGCAGCGACGGTGTACATCGCCAGCAAGGTGCGGATGCCGCCGAAACGGTCAGCCAGGGCGCCACCCAATGGACGCATCAAACTGCCGCCGAACACGCAAGCGGCGGTGTAGTAACCGGCGGTCACCGGGCTCAAACCGTATTGATCGTTGAAATAGCCGGGCAGGGCGCTGGCCAAGCCGATAAAGCCGCCGAAGGTGACGCTGTAGAAGAACATGAACCACCAACTGTCGCGGTCGCCGAGGGCTTTGAAGTAGTCGGTCATGGCTTTGGCTTTTGGCCGTTCCGGCGCGTTTTTCGCCAGCCAGGCGAACAGCACCAGCGTCAGTATCAGCGGGATCAGGGCGAAGCCGAAAACATTGCTCCAGCCGTAAGCGGCGGCGAGCACCGGGGCGAGCAGCGCGGCGAACACGGTGCCGGAGTTGCCCGCGCCAGCGATGCCCATGGCTTTGCCCTGATGCTGCGGCGGATACCATTGCGAGGCCAGCGGCAGGGCAACGGCAAACGAAGCGCCGGCCATACCGAGAAACAGGCCGAGGATCAGCGCTTGTTCGTAACTTTGAATGCCGATTTTCCAGGCCCCGAACAGTGCGCAGATGACGATGACCTGGCCAATCAGCCCGGCGGTTTTCGGCGAGAGTCGATCGGCGAGCATGCCCATGATGAAGCGCAGAACGGCACCGGCGAGGATCGGTGTGGCGACGACGAGGCCGCGTTGTTGCGTGGTCAGGTGCAGGTCGGCGGCGATCTGCACCGCCAAAGGGCCGAGCAAGTACCAGACCATGAAGCTCAGGTCGAAATAGAGGAAGGCCGCGAACAATGTCGGGGTGTGGCCGGATTTCCAGAAGCTTGAATTCATCGCGCACCTCAGCTGAAAAGAGTCTCGAAAGGAGTCATGCAACAGCAGGTGGGGCGCCGCACGGCCGCACCACCGGCCCCGGTCTGTGGGGCCAAAACGCAAAAACGCCGCTACCTGCTGCGCCGGGTGGGGCGAACGGGTGAGCGACGTCTTTGTCGTGGGTGGGGCAACCGCCGTTGGTTACCTGAGGGAATGCTTAGCGAGATTTGTGCCAACAGCGGGAAATCAAAAGCCCCTCACCCTAGCCCTCTCCCGGAGGGAGAGGGGACTGACCGGGGGATGCTCGCGAAGTACGTCGACCTGTGATTTCTGTTGTGAATCCATAATCGACTCGGTCTTTCAGGTCGATGTTTGACGCCAGACACCTAGATCAGTCCCCTCTCCCTCCGGGAGAGGGCTAGGGTGAGGGGCTTTTCAGCGGTGAAAACACCTCAACCCAACAACTCACTCATGGCAATAATCTGCTCCGCCACTTGAATCAGCTTTTGCTGCCGGCTCATCGCCTGGCGCCGCATCAGCGTGTACGCCTCTTCCTCATTGCAGTCCTTCATCTTCATCAACAAGCCCTTGGCCAGTTCAATACGCTTGCGCTCCGCCAGTTGCTGATCGCGCGCCTGCAACTGCGCGCGCAACGCCTGATCACTCTCGAAACGCGCCATCGCCACATCGAGAATCGGCTGCAAACGCTGGGCGTGAATGCCTTCGACGATGTAGGCACTGACCCCGGATTTGATCGCCTGACGCATCACTCCCGGATCATGCTCGTCGGTAAACATCACGATCGGCCGTGGCTGGTCGCGGCTGACCAGCACCACTTGTTCCATGACATCGCGGCTCGGTGACTCGGTATCGATCAGGATCACGTCCGGGCGCACCGTTTCGACGCGCGCGGGCAGGTCGATGGTCAGGCCGGATTCGTCGATGACTTCAAAACCGGCTTCGGTCAGCGCCGCTTTCAGACGTCCGACTTTTTTCGCGGTGTCGTTGATCAGCAGAATGCGCAACATGTTCGCGTCTCCTGTCAGCGGCGGGCGAGAAGGGCTGAGTCGTCGCTCATGGCGTGCAGTTTGAAGCTGCGCGCATAAGCGGCCGGGTCGCTGCCGTCCCAGATTTTGCCGTCGAGCAACTGGCTGCTGCGCATGTCGGTACCCCACGCGGCGACGCCGACTGCGGTGGCAGCGTCGCGATACAGATCGAGCTGCTGAACCTGACGGGCGACGCCCAGGTAATCCGGATCCTCGCGCAGCAAACCCCAGCGCCGGAACTGGGTCATGAACCACATACCGTCGGACAAGTACGGCAAATTCACCTCGCCATGGCCGTGGAAACGCAGCGCATGAGGATCCTGCCAGCGGTTGCCGAGGCCATCGGCGTAATCACCGAGAAAACGCGGTTCGATGCACGCCACTGGCGCGTCGAGGTATTCCGGCGCGCTGAGCAACTGCACGGTGCTGCGGCGGTTTTCCGGGCTCTCTTCAATGAAACGGCTGGCTTCAAGTATCGCCATCACCAACGCGCGTGCGGTGTTCGGGTATTGCTCGACGAATTCGCGGGTGCAGCCGAGGACTTTTTCCGGGTGATCGGGCCAGATGGTCTGGCTGGTGGCGAGGGTGAAGCCGAGATCCTGCTGTACCGCGCTGGCGGCCCACGGTTCGCCGACGCAAAAACCGTCGATGCGCCCGGCCTGCAAGTGCGCGACCATTTGCGGTGGCGGCACCACCACGCTGTCGACATCCTGCAGCGGATGAATGCCCTGACTCGCCAGCCAGTAATAAAGCCACATCGCGTGGGTGCCGGTGGGGAAGGTCTGGGCGAAGGTGAGTTTTGCGCGGCTTTGGTGCACGTGGCGATCCAGCGCGTCAGGACTGGTCACGCCGAGGTTCTGCAAACCGTGCGAAAGATTCAGGCTCTGGCCGTTTTGATTGAGGCCCATCAACACGGCCATGTCGGTCGGCGCGACACCGCCGATGCCCAGGTGCACCGCGTAAATCAGCCCGTACAAACTGTGCGCGGCATCGAGTTCGCCTTTGACCAGTTTGTCGCGCAATCCTGCCCAAGAGGTCTGGCGCTTGAGGTTCAGGGTCAATCCGTAAGGCTGAGCAAAGCCTTGCGTGGCCGCGACCACCACCGAGGCGCAATCGCTCAGGGCCATGAAGCCGAGGTTGATTGCACTCTTTTCCGGAGCATCGCTGCCGTTGACCCAGGCCAGCGGCCCTACCGAAGGTTCATTCATCCAACGCTACCTCGAAAAAAAACGCCGCCGCGGACTTTGCGCAGGCAAAACCCGGGACGACGCCATTGTCCTTGCCCGCACGCCGCCATTGGCCTGCAAGCTGATAACGATGGCGGTGCAAGGCATATGCCACTCGCCGCGATTTGCGCGTGCGCCTCGCGCGGTGGGGCGATGCCCGGCTATAATCGCCGCCTCTTTTCGCCGCCCGAGTCAAAGCCGCCCATGTACACCCTGGCCCGTCAGATGTTGTTCAAACTTTCCCCGGAAACCTCCCACGATCTGTCGCTGGATCTGATCGGCGCGGGCGGACGTTTGGGCCTCAACGGCTTGCTGTGCAAGGCACCGGCAAAAGTCCCGGTGACCGTCATGGGCCTGGAATTCCCCAACCCGGTGGGTTTGGCGGCCGGGCTGGACAAGAACGGCGCAGCCATCGATGGCTTCGCGCAACTGGGTTTCGGTTTTGTCGAAATCGGCACCGTGACCCCGCGTCCACAGCCGGGCAACCCGAAACCACGGATTTTCCGTCTGCCGGAAGCCGAGGCGATCATCAATCGCATGGGTTTCAACAACCTCGGTGTCGATAACCTGCTGGCGCGCGTGGCGGCGGCGAAATACAACGGCGTGCTGGGCATCAACATCGGCAAGAATTTCGACACGCCGGTTGAGCGTGCGGTCGACGACTACCTGATCTGCCTGGACAAGGTTTACGCCCACGCCAGCTACGTGACCGTCAACGTCAGCTCGCCGAATACCCCGGGCCTGCGCAGCTTGCAGTTCGGTGATTCGCTCAAGCAATTGTTGGCCGATCTGGCCACGCGCCGTGCTGAACTGGCGTTGCGTCATGGTAAGCATGTGCCGCTGGCGATCAAGATCGCACCGGACATGACCGACGAAGAAACCGCGCAGGTGGCGCAGGCGCTGATCGATACCGGGATGGACGCGGTGATCGCGACCAACACCACCCTGAGCCGTGTTGGCGTTGAAGGCATGGAACATGGCGACGAGGCGGGCGGTTTGTCTGGCGCGCCGGTGCGTGAGAAGAGCACCAATACGGTGAAAGTGCTGGCGGGCGAGTTGGCTGGGCGGTTGCCGATTATTGCCGCGGGCGGGATTACTGAAGGCAAGCATGCGGCGGAGAAGATTCTCGCGGGTGCGAGCCTGGTGCAGATTTATTCGGGCTTCATCTATAAGGGCCCGGCGCTGATCCGTGAATCCGTAGACGCAATCGCCGCCCTGCGCAAATAACTGTGAGGGGCTTTTGTGGTGAGGGGATTTATCCCCGATGGGCTGCGCAGCCGCCCCAAAACCATTCACCTCGCTGTGTCAGGTAAATCGGGATCTCAGTATTTGCGACTGCTGCGCAGCCGATCGGGGATAAATCCCCTCGCCACAGTGATCTGTGTAATCGGCATTCTTTGACAGGCATAAAAAAGGGCTCCTCGAAGGAGCCCCTGGGCCGTAGCCCGCCGTCCGGGAAGGACGTGCATGGTAAGTCGTTACAAATTCAGATTGTCGTGTCGGAGTAGGTGCCCTGTGTCAGCCGACGGCGTGAAGTTCGTTGAGTCTATGGATTCCCGCAGTGCCGGTCATACCGTCCCAGTTGTCGCCGCGTCCTTCTCGCCAGCCGTTAATCCAGGCTTGACGTACCGACGGTAGAGTAAATGGGCAAAGCTCACGGGATTTGCCACCAACGCCATATTGATATCCGCGCAAAAATGCTCTTTCCAACGGATCACGCTTAAGTCTTCTCATAGGGTGTTGCCCTCACTTGTTGACTGTTTGTGTCGCGTCGACCTCAATCGAGGTCTGGCAGAAAAAACTCTGCCGTGGTGCGGCTCGCTGCCGGCGTGGCGAGCCAAGGTGTTGACGCCGTTGCGACGTCAACCTGTGGTCAGTTCTAACCAATGAGTCACAGCGATGGAATGACCGTTTTGTCATAAGGACGTAACGAAAAGAGTGCTATAGCGATAAGTAACCGGGTATTTATTGAACGTTTATTGAGCAAACCCCGGTATGATCGGCCCCGCGCTGGATGATGGCCTTAATTCTTTAGTGAGAATGACCCACGTTTGCGCTGGAGTACTATTCGACGAAGGGTCGCTTTAAGACTTTTTGTTACTCCAACTTTTTTATCTGTCCTTGCATCTAAGCTCTTTTAACCCGAGCAGCGGGGATGGAACGGCACACCTTCGTGCCACGCGGGCGTTCTTTTAGAAAAGCGCCTGATTGAAAACCGGATCGGCAATGCGTTGCCGATTCACTAGCCAAAGGCTTTGGAAATACCATGTCCGACAGTTTCGAACTCTTCCTCACTTGCCCTAAAGGCCTTGAAGGCCTGCTCATCGAGGAAGCCGTCGGGCTTGGCCTTGAAGAAGCGCGCGAGCACACCTCCGCCGTGCGTGGCATGGCGACCATGGAAACCGCTTATCGCCTGTGCCTCTGGTCGCGTCTGGCCAACCGCGTGTTGCTGGTGCTCAAACGCTTCCCGATGAAGGACGCCGAAGACCTGTACCACGGCGTCCTCGACGTCGAGTGGCAGGATCACATGCTCAGCGACGGCACCCTGGCCGTCGAATTCAGCGGCCACGGCTCAGGCATCGACAACACCCACTTCGGCGCGCTGAAGGTCAAAGATGCCATCGTCGACAAACTGCGCACGCCGCAGGGCGACCGTCCGTCGATCGACAAGCTCAACCCGGATCTGCGCATTCACCTGCGTCTGGATCGCGGCGAAGCGATTCTCTCCCTCGACCTCTCCGGCCACAGCCTGCACCAGCGCGGCTATCGCTTGCAGCAGGGCGCCGCGCCGCTGAAGGAGAACCTCGCGGCGGCGATCCTGATCCGTTCCGGCTGGCCACGCATTGCCGCTGAAGGCGGCGCGCTGGCTGACCCGATGTGCGGTGTCGGTACGTTCCTCGTCGAAGCGGGGATGATCGCCGCCGATATGGCGCCGAACCTGCGTCGTGAGCAGTGGGGTTTCACCGCTTGGCTCGGTCACGTGCCAGCGCTGTGGAAAAAACTGCATGAAGAAGCCGCTGAACGCGCCGCTGCCGGTCTGGCCAAGCCACCGCTGTGGATTCGCGGTTACGAAGCCGATCCGCGTTTGATTCAACCGGGTCGCAACAACGTTGAGCGCGCCGGTCTGAGCGATTGGATCAAGATCTACCAGGGCGAAGTCGCCACTTTCGAGCCGCGTCCGGATCAGAACCAGAAAGGTCTGGTCATCTGCAACCCGCCGTACGGCGAGCGTCTCGGTGACGAAGCCAGCCTTTTGTACCTCTACCAGAACCTCGGCGAGCGTCTGCGTCAGGCTTGCCTGAACTGGGAAGCAGCGGTGTTCACCGGCGCGCCGGATCTCGGCAAGCGCATGGGCATCCGCAGCCACAAACAGTATTCGTTCTGGAACGGCGCGCTGCCGTGCAAACTGCTGTTGATCAAAGTCACTCCCGATCAGTTCGTCACTGGCGAGCGTCGTACGCCGGAACAGCGTCAGGCCGAGCGTGAGCAAGCGGCTTACGATCAGACCCCGGACGAGCCGCAAGAGCGCAAGTTCAACAAGAACGGCAACCCGATCAAACCGACGCCAGCCCCGGCACCGGTGATCGAGCAGCCGCGCTTGAGCGAAGGCGGGCAGATGTTTGCCAACCGTCTGCAAAAAAATCTCAAGGCGATGAGCAAGTGGGTCAAGCGCGAAGGCATCGATTGCTACCGCATCTACGATGCCGACATGCCTGAGTACGCGATGGCGATCGATCTGTATCACGACTGGGTGCACGTGCAGGAATACGCCGCGCCGAAGTCGATCGATCCGGAAAAAGCCTCGGCACGCATGTTCGATGCGCTGGCGGCGATTCCGCAGGCGCTGAACGTCGACAAGAGCCGCGTGGTGGTCAAACGCCGTGAGCGCCAGAGCGGCACCAAGCAGTACGAGCGTCAGAGCGCGCAGGGCAAGTTCAATGAAGTGACCGAGGGTGGCGTGAAGTTGCTGGTCAACCTCACCGACTACCTCGACACCGGCCTGTTCCTCGATCACCGCCCAATCCGCATGCGCATTCAGAAAGAGGCCGAGGGCAAGCGTTTCCTCAATCTGTATTGCTACACCGCGACCGCCAGCGTGCACGCAGCCAAGGGCGGCGCGCGCAGCACCACCAGCGTCGACCTGTCGAAAACCTACCTCGACTGGGCGCGCCGCAACCTGTCGCTGAACGGCTTCTCGGACAAGAACCGTCTGGAGCAGGGCGACGTGATGGTCTGGCTGGAAAGCTGCCGTGAAGAGTACGACCTGATCTTCATCGATCCGCCGACCTTCTCCAACTCCAAGCGCATGGAAGGCATCTTCGACGTGCAACGTGATCAGGTGCAGTTGATCGACCTGGCCATGGCGCGTCTGGCGCCGGGCGGCGTGTTGTACTTCTCGAACAACTTCCGCAAGTTCCAGTTGGAAGAGAACCTCACCGAGCGTTACGCGGTCGAGGAAATCAGCGCACAGACCATTGATCCGGATTTTGCCCGCAACACCAAGATCCACCGCGCCTGGAAAATAACGGCTCGTTGACGCTTCGCCAGACTGGATCCACAGAGCCTTGATTTTTAAAGGCTCTTGGATCCAGTCAGCGCTAGCCAAATTAATGGCTAATAGCTATAACTCAACCCATGGCCAAGGGGTTTTTCCCGGAACATTGGCGTAGTGAGTTGTCCTTATGTCGTTGCACCCCGTGCGCCCGAAGATACTGGGTTTTATCAGCGAAGAAGTCTCGGCCTGGCTGGTCGCGCTGCTGGTATTGCTCGCCGGCGGGATTCTCACGGGGCTGCTCGCCTGGGCCACACTCAATGAATTTCACCAGCAATTGCGTCAGCGATTTCAGCTGCTGACCAATGAACGTTACAGCCGCATCGAAGAACGCTTCGAGGATCAAGAGCAACGCCTCGACGGTCTGCGTCGTTTCTTCTCCAATTCTGAATCGGTGTCCCGCGCCGAATTCGACGGTTACACCCAACCTCTGTTACTGCGTACTCAAGCCTATTCGTTCGCCCTCAAGGTCAGTGGCGCCGAGCGCGCGGCGTTTGAGCAGCGCGTGCGGGATGACGGCTTGGGCGATTTCACCATTCGCGAACTGAATGCCCATGGCGAGTTGCAACTGGCCGCGCCTCGCGATCAGTACGTGCCGGTGCTGTACAGCCAGACCCAGAGCAAGCTCGGCTCGCCGTTGGGTTACGACTTGCTCGCGCAACCGATGCGCCGCGATACGTTGATGCGTGCCGATCAGTTGAACAATCTGGCGGTGTCGCAACCGTTGCACTTGGTCAGCACCGAACCGTCCTACGCACGCGGTGTATTGTTAGTGGCTCCCGTCGTCCACGAGGGTGAGCAGCAGTCGTTCGGTTATGTTGCGGCGGTGATCAGCATGCGCCAGCTGCTCGCCGACGGTTTGCCGGACGCGTTTCATGACTATCTGTCGGTGCGCATTCTCGATCTGTCGACCAATGATCAGCACGAAGTGTTGTTCGAATCGACCAATGAGCCGGCGCCGAGTGACTTGTCTGCGACTCGCCTGTTGCGAATGGCCGATCACGACTATCAAGTCGACATCCTGCCGAGCGAAGCGTTTATGCAGGCCAACCATTCGTCGGTTGGCAGCATCGTGATTCTCGGTGGGCTGTTGAGCGTTTTGCTCAGTGCGTTGTTGTATGTGCTGGTCAGTCAGCGTCAGCGCGCGGTGCGCATGGTCGAGCAACGCACCGAGGAACTGCACGCCAGCGAACAGGAATTGCGCGGCACCCATGGTCAGTTGCGCGGGGTGCTTAACGCGGCGACACAAGTGGCAATCATCGCCACCGACCTGCGCGGCGTGATCAGCACGTTTAATCCCGGCGCCGAGCAAATGCTCGGTTACAACAGCGCTGACGTTATCGGCCACATGACCCTGGAAAACCTGCATCTGCCGCGAGAACTCGCCACACGTTCGGCGGAGTTGAGCGCGCGTTACGGCAAAAGCATTCCGACTTGCCACGCGATGCTGGTTGAGGGCGGCGAAGTCGGTGGTCATGAAGCGCGCGAGTGGACGTTGGTGCGCAGCGATGGCAGTCATCTGCCAGTGAACATGCTCGCCACCCCGGTGCTCGACGAGCAGGGCTTGTGGGTTGGGCATCTGGCGATCTGCATCGACATCACCGAGCGCAAGCGTGTGCACGAGGCGCTGGCGGCGCGGGATGTGTTGCTGAAGAAACTCAGCGCCCATGTCCCCGGTGGCATTTACCAGTTCAAGATGGAATTCGACGGGCGCTTCAGCGTGATTTACGCCAGTGACGGCATTCGAGAGATCTACGAACTGGAGCCAGATGTGTTGCTACTCAATGCCGAGGCGATCTTCACCCGCATTCATCCGCAGGACACCACGCGGGTGCGCGCTTCGATCCGTGAGTCGGCGGACAACCTCAGCCCGTGGCGCGAGGAATACCGCGTGCAACTGCCCGAGCGCGGCCTGCGCTGGGTGCGCGGCGAGGCAACGCCGGAAGAGCTGCCGGGCGGCGGAGTGTTGTGGCATGGCTATATTTCCGACATCTCCGACCTCAAACGCGTCGAGGAAGAACTGCGTGCGCTGTCGGTGACGGACTCGCTGACGGGCATTCATAACCGCCGTTATTTCCAGGAACGCCTGACCACTGAAATGGCCCGGGTCGAGCGTGGCGGCGGCGAGTTGTCGGTGATCATGCTCGACATCGACCACTTCAAACGCATCAACGACCAGTACGGGCATGCCGTGGGCGATCGGGTGTTGCAAGCGGTGTGCGAGCGCATTGGTCACCGGTTGCGGCGTACTGATGTGTTCTGCCGTTTGGGCGGCGAGGAATTCATGGTGCTGTGCCCGGACATCGACGGCGAGCATGCGCACATGTTGGCAGTTGAGTTGTGGCAGGGTTTGCGGGGTGCGCCGGTGGATGTGGTCGGCGTAGTCACGGCGAGTTTCGGCATCGCCAGTTGGCGCACGGGAGAGGGCGCGGATGCGCTGCTGCTGCGCGCGGATTCCGGGGTGTACGCGGCAAAACAGGGCGGCCGCGATCGCGTCGAACAGATGAGCTAACGCCAAACCCTTGTAGGAGCAAGGCTTGCCCGCGAAGGCGTCGGTTCAGTCACCCACTTCATTGACTGATACGATGCCTTCGCGGGCAAGCCTTGCTCCTACAGAAGATCAAAAGATCGCAGCCTTCGGCAGCTCCTACATGTTCACCTGTAGGAGCTGCCGAAGGCTGCGATCTTTTGCTTTTTTGCTTTTAGAGGACTGACGCAGTCTGCGGCAGTTTCGGCTGGCGATACAGATCCAGCAGCACCTGATCGAGCACCGACGAGGCGCCAAACGGGGCTTTGTCGTTGAGGATCGCCACCACCGCCCAGGTATTGCCATTGACGTCGCGGCTGAAGCCGGCAATCGCCCGCACGGTGTTCAAGGTGCCGGTCTTGACGTGCGCCTCACCGCGCATTGCGGTGGTTTTCAGGCGTTTTCGCATAGTGCCGTCGGTG
This sequence comes from Pseudomonas sp. PS01303, assembly GCF_029959385.1. Classification (NCBI taxonomy): domain Bacteria; kingdom Pseudomonadati; phylum Pseudomonadota; class Gammaproteobacteria; order Pseudomonadales; family Pseudomonadaceae; genus Pseudomonas; species Pseudomonas sp. PS01303. The sequence goes on along the minus strand of NZ_JASCPK010000024.1, from coordinate 45,949 downwards.
CCGGCGATCGGCAGCGAGCTGATGTATTCAGCGGCATACGGGCTGTGCCACGCGGCTTGCAGCATGTTCGCCATTTCACGGGCGCTGACGCGTTCAGCGCGGGACAGACCGGAGCCGTTCTCCATCACCAGGTGCGGCGCGGTGATGCCTTTCTTCGCCAGCCACTGACGGACGACGCGTTGCCCAGCCTTGGCATCATCGCCGTCGGCGTCGTTGCGGAATTTCTGGCCGAGGCTCAGGAACAGTTGCTGGGCCATGGTGTTGTTACTGTATTTGTTGATGTCGCGAATGATCTCGGCCAGATCCGGCGAATAAGCGCGAGCCAGCAGTTTGGCGTTGCTTGGCGTGGTCGCCAGACGATCCCGGCCCTGAATGCTGCCACCCAGTTCTTTCCAGATCGCGCGCACGGCGCCGGCGGTGTAGGTCGCGTGGTCGAGCAGCGACAGATAAGTCTGCGAGCTGCAGCCTTCGCCCAACTGGCCGCCAACGGTCACGGTCACGCTGCCATCGGCTTGCGGCACCGGGTTGTAGCGCACGCCGCCGGTGCATTGCTTCGACGGCAGGGCTTTGACGGTGTTTTCGATGTGGATGCTGGCAATCGGCGGCTCGACCGAGATCAGTACACGGCCACCGTCGTTGCGCGCGACAAAGCGCAGGGCTTTGAGGTTGACCAGCAGCGAGTCCGGCTTGACCAGGAACGGCTTGTTCTCGTCATTGCCGTCATCGTTGAATTCCGGCAGTTGCGGCTGGATAAAGAAGTTGCGGTCGAGCACCAGATCACCAGTGATCTGCGTCACGCCGTTGGCGCGCAGGTCGCGCATCAGCAGCCAGAGTTTTTCCATGTTCAGCTTCGGATCGCCGCCACCCTTGAGGTAGAGGTTGCCGTTGAGAATGCCGCCGCTCAGTGTGCCGTCGGTGTAGAACTCGGTTTTCCACTGATGATTGGGGCCGAGCATTTCCAGCGCTGCGTAGGTGGTCACCAGTTTCATGGTCGAGGCCGGATTGACCGACACGTCGGCGTTGAACACGGTCGCCGTGCCCGGCCCGTCGAGCGGCACCATCACCAGCGACAAGGCGCTAGGCTGCAATTTGCTCGCCTTGAGGGCTTTTTCGACATTCGGGGTGAGGGAAGTATTGATGGTGGCAGCGGAAACAGGCAGGGCCAGAGGCAGAAGAAGGCCGGCGAGAAACAGTGGACGCAACGATTTGATCATATGAAATAAAACCCTACAGCCGAGGGGAAAAAGACGAGGACATGGATGAAAAGGTCCTCAGTGGTCACGAAAGTGTCGGCATTATGCCCCAAGGTGTAACCGATTGTGGCTTCCTCGGGGTGGCGATTCGTTGATTTTTTTACAGGCGGTCGGCCTCTGTGTCCAGAGAGGCGGGCAAACGATTGCTGAAACTGGTAAAGTGCCCGCCGTATTTACTTAAGAGGATTGTTCCAATGGCGACTAACCGTTCCCAGCGTCTGCGCAAAAAACTGTGCGTTGATGAATTTCAAGAGCTGGGTTTCGAACTGAACCTGGACTTCAAAGAAGACTTGTCCGAAGAAGCCATTGACGCTTTCCTCGAAGCATTCATCAAAGAAGCCATGGAAGCCAACGGTCTGGGTTATGTTGGCGGCGACGACTTCGGTCTGGTTTGCCTGCAGAAGCGTGGCTCGGTCAACGAAGAGCAGCGCGCTGCCGTTGAAGCCTGGCTGAAAACCCGCTCCGAGCTGACCAAGTATGAAGTCAGCCCGTTGCTGGACGTTTGGTATCCGGAAAAGCCGATCAACGCGGCTAAGTGATACTGACAAAAACGGCGACCTGAGGGTCGCCGTTTTTTTTGGTGGATCAAAAGATCGCAGCCTCGTTTCACTCGACAGCTCCTACCGGGGAGCGCGATCTCCTGTAGGAGCTGCCGAAGGCTGCGATCTTTGCTTTTAAGCTTTGCGCCAATTCAAAATCAACAGCGTCAAAACCCCCGCAACAATCCCCCAAAACGCCGACCCAATGGAAAACAGCGTCAACCCCGACGCCGTGACCATAAAGGTAATCAGCGCCGCTTCCCGCTCCTTCACCTCGGTCATGGCAATGCTCAAGCCATTGATGATCGAGCCGAACAGCGCCAGCGCGGCAATCGACAACACCAATTCTTTCGGCAACGCTGCAAACAAGGCCGCCAATGTCGCGCCGAACACCCCGGCAATCCCGTAGAAAATCCCGCACCACACCGCTGCCGTGTAGCGCTTGTTGCGATCTTCATGGGCGTGCGGCCCGGTGCAAATCGCCGCGCTGATCGCCGCGAGGTTGATGCCGTGGGAGCCAAACGGTGCCAGCAACAGCGAGGCGATGCCGGTGGTGGTGATCAGTGGCGAGGCGGGGACGGTGTAGCCATCGGCGCGTAAAACGGCGATGCCGGGCATGTTCTGCGAGGTCATCGCCACGACGAACAGCGGGATGCCGATGCTGATGGTCGCCGCCAGCGAGAAATGCGGCGTCGTCCACACGGGCGTCGCCACTTCCAGATGAAAACCGCTGAAATCCAGCAATTCCATGAAGCCCGAAAGCGCGGTGCCGATCAGCAGCGCAGCGAGCACCGCATAACGTGGCGACAGGCGCTTGACCACTAAATAGGTGAAGAACATCCCCAGCACCAAACCCGTGCGGTGCTGCGCGGCGACGAAGATTTCGCTGCCGATCTTGAACAGAATCCCCGCCAACAACGCCGCCGCCAAGGACGCCGGGATCTTTTTTACCAGCCGTTCGAAGCTGCCAGTCAGGCCACAAATGGTCACCAGCACCGCGCAAGTGATGTAGGCGCCAATGGCTTCGCCGTAACTGACGCCACCCAGACTGGTGATCAGCAGTGCCGCGCCGGGCGTCGACCAGGCTATGGTGATTGGCGTGCGATAGCGCAGCGACAGCCCGATCGAACACACTGCCATGCCGATCGAAATCGCCCAGATCCACGAAGAAATCTGCCCGCTGGTCAGGCCCGCCGCTTGCCCGGCCTGGAACATCAACACCAGGGAGCTGGTGTAACCGGTCATCATCGCGATGAAACCGGCGACGATTGCTGATGGTGACGTGTCGGCCAGAGGGCGCAGTTGCGTGTGCGTGGCGTCGTTCATGACGGCGGTGTTCCTTCTACAGATGATATTCCCCTGTCGTAGCTGCCTAAGGCTGCGATCTTTTGATCTTTCTTCTAGAAAATTAAAATCAAAAGATCGCAGCCTTCGGCAGCTCCTACATTGAGATAGAGACGGGCGGCGGATTTCGGGATCAAGCCTAAACTCAATCGTAACGGATCGTTGCAATACAGCCGAACTCACAAACAGCCGTACAGTCGTGTTGCCACCATCCATTGTGTACAATCGCGGTGTTTTTTACGCGATACTTGCCAGCGACCTACTGTGCCGTATTACAGTCACGGTCTATTCGCCGCAGTTCTCCCGACTCGAGTGCCCATGAACGAACAGTTGCAACCCCTCAAGAAACAACCGCGAGCAGGCAAAGCCGGCCGCAGCGGAACCCAGGACGATATTGTCTACGCGCATATCTTCGAGGCCATCCTCGAACAGCGTCTGGCGCCCGGCACCAAGTTGAGCGAAGAAGCGCTGGGGGAAATCTTTGGGGTCAGCCGCACCATCATTCGCCGCGCGCTGTCGCGTCTGGCCCATGAAGGCGTGGTGCTGTTGCGGCCGAACCGTGGCGCCGTCGTCGCCAGCCCGAGTGTCGAGGAGGCGCGTCAGGTGTTCCTCGCCCGTCGTCTGGTCGAGCGCGCGATCACTGAGCTGGCGGTGCAACACGCCACCGCCGAGCAGATCGCCGAGCTGCGCCAGATGGTCAACGATGAGCGCGACAGCTTCTCGCGCGGTGATCGCGGCGCCGGTATTCGTCTGTCGGGCGAATTCCACCTGAAACTCGCGGAAGCGGCGATGAACGCGCCGTTGATCAGCTTCCAGCGCAGCCTGGTGTCGCAGACATCGCTGATCATTGCCCAGTATGAAAGCGGCAACCGTTCGCACTGTTCCTACGACGAACACACCCAGTTGATCGACGCGATTGAAAAGCGCGACGGAGATCTGGCGGTGCGTTTGATGATGCATCACATGGATCACATCGACAGCAAGCTCAACCTCGACGAAGAAAGCGCGTCGGATGATTTGCATGCGGTGTTCTCGCATTTGTTGCAGACCAAGAAGCCTGGGCGCCCTGCGGCCAAGCTCTAAAGATCGCAGCCTTCGGCAGCTCCTACAGGAGCGTGCGATCCAATGTAGGAGCTGCCGTGTTGCGATCTTTTGATCGTCCTGACAGGCAATAAAAATCCCCCGGGGTGAACACCAACGGGGGATTTTTTTATGCCTGATCGTTCCCACGCTCCGCGTGGGAATGCCTCTAGGAACGCTCCGCGTCCAGTGACGCGGAGCGTCACGGGGCTGCATTCCCACGCAGAGCGTGGGAACGATCATGGAGTAGGGTGGATTAGCGCTGATGCACCAGCGCACCCGCCGCATACGTCTGCTGCACCGTGCGGTCATCACCCAGCGTCATCAACACAAACAACGACTCGGCAATGTTGTTGGCCTGCTTCAAGCGATAGCTCAGCAGCGGTGTAGCGTTGTAATCCAGCACCAGGAAGTCAGCGTCGGAACCCGGTTGCAGGTTGCCGATCTTGTCTTCCAGACGCAGCGCCCGCGCGCCACCCAGCGTCGCCAGATACAGCGACTTGAACGGGCTCAGTCGCGCACCTTGCAGTTGCATCACTTTGTACGCTTCGTTCAGCGTTTGCAGCAGCGAAAAACTGGTGCCGCCGCCGACGTCAGTGCCCAGACCGACGTTGAGTTTGTGCTTCTCGGCCATCGGCAGATTGAACAGGCCGCTACCCAAGAAGAAGTTCGACGTCGGGCAGAACGAGATCGCCGAGCCGGTTTCCGCCAGACGCGCGCATTCGTCGTCGCACAAGTGCACGCCGTGAGCGAACACCGAGCGCTCGCCGAGCAATTTGTAATGGTCGTAAACGTCGAGGTAGCCCTTGCGCTCCGGGAACAGCTCCTTGACCCACTCGATTTCCTTGAGGTTCTCGCTGATGTGGGTCTGCATGTACAGATCCGGGTATTCAGTCAGCAGTTGACCGGCGAGGGTCAGTTGTTCCGGGGTGCTGGTCGGTGCGAAACGCGGGGTGACGGCATAGTGCAGACGACCCTTGCCGTGCCAGCGCTCGATCAGCGCCTTGCTTTCGACGTAGCTGGATTCGGCGGTATCGGTCAGATAATCCGGCGCATTACGATCCATCATCACCTTGCCGGCGATCATGCGCAGGTCGAGTTGCTCGGCCTTTTCAAAGAACGAATTGACCGACTGCGGATGCACGCTGCCGAACACCAGCGCGGTGGTGGTGCCGTTGCGCAGCAGTTCCTTGATGAAGATGTCCGCGACGTCATCAGCGTGGGATTTGTCGCCGAACTGGCTTTCGCAGGGGAAGGTGTAGGTGTTCAGCCAGTCGAGCAGTTGTTCGCCGTAGGCGCCGACCATGCCGGTTTGTGGCAAGTGAATGTGCGTGTCGATGAAGCCCGGGGTGATCAACGCGTCTTGGTAATGCTCGATTTCGATGTCCGCCGGCAGGGGCGGCAGCAGGTCGCTGGCGTGGCCGAGGGCGCTGATCTTGCCGCCATCGACCACCAGCAGGCCATCCTCGAAATATTCGTAGGAGGCTTCGATCCCGACTTCGGCGGGGTCGGCGATGCTGTGCAGGATGGCGGCGCGGTAGGCTTTGCGAGTCAGAGGCATGAGGGTTCTCTAATCAGTTTGAGGCTTTGAGTTTGGCGGCCTGACTGCGCCGCGAAACCGGCAGCAGTTTGGCAATCGGTTCGGCGCTGGCAGTCTGCTGGCCGAAGTTGGCGTTGTAGGTGGCGATGATTTCGCCGGCGATGGAGATGGCGATTTCCACAGGCAGTTTGCCTTTGACTTCGCCGATGCCCATCGGGCAGCGCATGCGTTGCACGACGCTGCTGTCGAAACCGCGATCACGCAAACGGTGTTCGAACTTCACGCGTTTGGTCTTCGAACCGATCAGGCCGAAGTAGGCGAAGTCGTTGCGTTTAAGGATTGCAGCAGTGAGTTCAAGGTCGAGCTGATGGTTGTGGGTCATGACGATGCAATAACTGCCGGCGGGCAGGTCATCGATTTCATCCACAGGCTCTTCGGCGACGATTTTACGCACGCCGTGAGGGATCTGTTCGGGGAATTCGGCATCGCGCGAATCGATCCAGCGCACCCGGCAGGGCAGGCTGGCGAGCAATGGCACCAAAGCGCGACCGACGTGACCGGCACCGAACACGGCGATTTGCGCCTGCACCTGGCCCATCGGTTCGAACAGCAACACGGTGGCGCCGCCGCAGCACTGGCCAAGGCTGGCGCCGAGACTGAAGCGCTCCAAGTGGGTGTCCTGCTTACCGCTGGCGAGCATATCGCGGGCGATCTGCATGGCTTTGTATTCCAGATGCCCGCCACCGATGGTGTCGAAGCTCTGATTGGCGCTGATGACCATTTTCGAGCCGGCGTTGCGTGGCGTCGAGCCGAGTTCTTCGATGATCGTCACCAGCACACAGGGCTCGCCCTGGTTCTGCAGGTCGGCGAGGGCGTCGATCCAGTTGTACATACACACCTCTCAGATCGTTCCCACGCTCTGCGTGGGAATGCATCACTGGACGCTCCGCGTCCGCTGTTCAGGATGCGACGCAGAGCGTCGCGGGGCTGCATTCCCACGCAGAGCGTGGGAACGATCATCAGAGCGGAGCCAACTCGGTTTCAGCTTCGACGGCCTTCACCGCCTTCAACTGCCGCATCTGCTCACAACCCCACAACACCCGCTCCGGCGTCGCCGGCGCATCAATCTGCGGCTGATGCTTGTAATCCCCGAGGCTCGCCACCGCATCCTTGATCGCACACCACGAAGCAATCCCGAGCATGAACGGCGGTTCACCGACAGCCTTGGAATGGAACACCGTGTCTTCCGGGTTCTTGCGGTTTTCCACCAGTTTCACCCGCAGGTCGAGCGGCATGTCCGCCACGGCCGGGATCTTGTAGCTGGCCGGGCCGTTGGTCATCAGCTTGCCTTTGTTGTTCCAGACCAGCTCTTCCATGGTCAGCCAGCCCATGCCCTGAATGAAGCCACCCTCAACCTGACCGATGTCGATGGATGGGTTCAGCGAAGCGCCGACATCGTGAAGAATGTCGGTGCGCAGCATCTTGTATTCGCCGGTCAGGGTGTCGACGATCACTTCGCAGCACGCCGCGCCAAAGGCGAAGTAGTAGAACGGACGACCACGGGCCTGGCTGCGGTCGTAGTAGATTTTCGGGGTCTTGTAGAAGCCGGTGCTCGACAGCGAGACCTGATTGAAATACGCCTGCTGGATCAGCGCTTCAAAGGTCAGGATGTGGTCGCGAACCCGCACATGGCCGTTGTGGAATTCAACGTCTTCTTCAGTGACTTTGAAGTGACGCGCAGCGAATTCGACCAAACGTTTCTTGATGATTTCCGCCGCGTTCTGCGCCGCTTTACCGTTCAGGTCAGCACCGCTGGAGGCGGCGGTCGGCGAGGTGTTCGGCACTTTGTCGGTGTTGGTCGCGGTGATCTGCACGCGATCGATTTCCACCTGGAACACTTCGGCCACGACCTGCGCGACTTTGGTGTTCAGGCCTTGGCCCATTTCTGTGCCGCCATGGTTCAGGTGGATGCTGCCGTCGGTGTAGATGTGGATCAGCGCGCCGGCCTGGTTCAAGAAGCTCGCGGTAAACGAAATACCGAATTTCACCGGGGTCAGCGCCAGGCCTTTTTTCAGGATCGGGCTGTTGGCGTTGTAGCGACGAATCGCTTCGCGGCGCTCGTAGTACTGGCTGCTTTCTTCCAGTTCGGCGGTCATTTCCTCGAGCATGTTGTGCTCGACGGTCTGGTAGTAATGGGTGACGTTGCGCTCGGTCTTGCCGTAGTAGTTGGCCTTGCGCACCGACAGCGGATCGACGTTCAAGTGACGGGCAATCGCGTCCATCACTTCTTCGATCGCGACCATCCCTTGCGGGCCACCGAAACCACGGTAAGCAGTGTTCGACGCGGTGTTGGTCTTGCAGCGATGACCGTTGATGGTCGCGTCGCCGAGGTAGTACGAGTTGTCCGAGTGGAACATCGCACGGTCAACGATCGAGGCGGACAAGTCCGGCGAGCAACCGCAGTTGCCGGCCAGATCCATGTTGATCCCGTGCAGGCGCCCGGTGCTGTCGAAGCCGACGTCGTATTCGACGTAGAACGGGTGACGCTTGCCGGTCATCAGCATGTCTTCAACGCGTGGCAGGCGCATCTTGGTCGGCTGACCGGTGAGGTGCGCAACCACCGCGCACAGGCACGCCGGGCTGGCGGCCTGAGTTTCCTTGCCACCGAAACCACCGCCCATGCGGCGCATGTCGACGACGATTTTGTTCATCGACACGTCGAGCACTTCGGCGACCAGTTTTTGCACTTCGGTCGGGTTCTGCGTCGAGCAGTAGACGATCATGCCGCCGTCTTCGGTCGGCATCACCGATGAGATTTGTGTCTCCAGGTAGAAGTGTTCCTGACCGCCGATGTGCAGCGTGCCTTGGATGCGGTGTTCAGCAGTGGCCAACGCAGAGGCTGAGTCGCCGCGCTGGTGGGTGTGGCTGTCGAGCACGAAGTGGCGTTTGCGCAAGGCTTCGACCACGTCGAGCACAGGTTCGAGGTCTTCGTATTCGATGATCGCGGCCATCGCGGCTTTGCGCGCGGTTTCCAGATCTTTCGCCGCAACGGCGAGCACCGGTTGACCAACGAACTGCACGTCATCGATGGCCAGCAGCGGGTCGCCCGGCATCAACGGGCCGATGTCTTTCAGGCCCGGCACGTCTTCGTGGGTGATGGCGATGCGCACGCCTTCGAAGGCGTAGCACGGCGAGGTATCGATGCTGATGATTTTCGCGTGGGCGCGATCCGACATGCGTGCATACAAGTGCAACTGGTTCGGGAATTCCAGGCGGTCATCGATGTACTGCGCTTCACCGGACACGTGTTTGGCGGCGCTGTCGTGCTTGACGCTGCGGCCGACACCGGAGGTCAGATCCTTGGCGAACAATTCAGCCAGTTCAGCTTGAGTTTTCTCTACGCCGTGATGGTTAGACATAAGCGGTCACCCGAGTCTCGATGTGCGGTGTTTGCAGTTCGATGAAGTATTTACGCAGCAGGTTCTGCGCGCTGAGCAGGCGATATTCCTTGCTGGCGCGGAAGTCCGAGAGCGGCGTGAAATCTTCCGCCAGCGCGGCGCAGGCCCGTTCGACCACAGCGTTGTTGAACGGCGCACCGATCAGCGCAGCTTCACAGTTGGCGGCGCGTTTCGGGATCGCGGCCATGCCGCCGAACGCCATACGCGCATCGGTGATCACGCCGTTTTCCACGCGCAGGTTGAAGGCGGCGCAGACGGCGGAGATGTCATCGTCCAGACGCTTGGAGACTTTGTAGGCGCGGAACAACTGCTCAGCCGTGGCGCGCGGCACGATGATCTTCTCGATGAACTCACTTTCCTGACGGGCAGTGACTTTGTAATCGATGAAGTAATCGTCGAGGTTCAGGGTGCGACGGGTTTCGCCTTTGCACAGCACAACCTGCGCGCCGAGAGCGATCAGCAGCGGTGGCGAGTCACCGATCGGCGAGGCGTTGCCGATGTTGCCGCCGAGGGTGCCCTGGTTGCGGATTTGCAGGGAAGCGAAGCGGTGCAGCAGTTCGCCGAAGTCCGGGTACTCGGCGTTCAGCGCTTCGTAGCAGTCGGAGAGGGCAGTGGCGGCGCCGATTTCGATGCGATCATCGAAGGTTTCGATGCGCTTCATTTCCGCGACGTTGCCGACGTAGATCATCACCGGCAGGGTGCGGTGGAACTGGGTGACTTCCAGCGCCAGATCGGTACCGCCAGCGAGCAGCCGTGCTTGTGGATAAGCGTCATAAAGGTCGGCCAGATCGGCGACAGTCAGCGGTACCAGGCAGCGCTTGTCGCCACTGTTCAGTTCGCCGATATCGGTCGGAGCGATGGCTTTGAGGCGCGCGATGGTCTCCGCTTCGCGGGCATCGAACTGATCCGGTTGCTTGCCGCAGCAGGATTGCTCGGCAGCCGCCAGAATCGGCCGGTAGCCAGTGCAACGGCAGAGGTTGCCGGCCAGTGCTTCGTGGGCTTTGGCGTGATCGGGTGCATCGCTGTTCTTTTGCAGGGCGAACAGCGACATGACGAAGCCGGGAGTGCAGAAACCGCACTGCGAGCCGTGGCACTCGACCATGGCTTTCTGCACGCTGTGCAGTTCACCTTTGTGCTTGAGGTCTTCGACGCTGATCAATTGTTTGCCGTGCAGCGACGAGACAAAGGTCAGGCACGAGTTGAGGCTGCGATAGCGAATGTGTTCGCGGCCATCGTCATCCGTTTGCAACTCGCCGACCACTACGGTGCAGGCGCCGCAGTCACCGCTGGCGCAACCTTCTTTAGTGCCGGATTTACCAACGTGTTCACGCAGGTAGTTGAGCACGGTCAGATTCGGGTCCAGGGCGTGCTCGCTACGGAGTTCCTGGTTAAGTAAAAACTGGATCACGGAAGGCCTCGCAGACTCATTATTGTTGTTAACCGACTTGAGCCGAATTTAGCAGGTCTGACTTTTCGGTCAATGGTTTTCTGACTTAAAGGTCAGGAAAATCCATTTCGTCGATCAACAACGTGTCTATTCAGTATTGACCTTCATTGGTCAGCCTGGTTTTTTGTTTGGTTTTCTGAAGAAAACTGCGGGAATCGTGCCAAAAACCGCTGAGTGGGCACTCCGCCATGAGCCCGCATTTGCGCTACACTGCGCCGCTTGTGCAGATCGATAGAGTTTGAAGGACAACCATGACGTTCAAGGCGCCGGACAGCCTCGCCGAGCAAATCGCTCACCACCTCGCCGAACGCATCATTCGTGGCGAAATGAAGCCGGGAGAGCGCATCCAGGAACAAAAGGTCACGCTGGCCCTCAATGTCAGTCGCGGCTCCGTTCGTGAAGCCTTGCTGATCCTTGAACGCCGTCACCTGATCGCGATCCTGCCGCGCCGTGGTGCGCACGTCACCGAAATGACGCCGCATAAGGTGCAGAGCCTGTGCACGCTGATGAGCGAGCTGTACATCCTGCTCGGCAACTCGGTGGCCAATGGCTGGCAAGTCCAGTCGGACATGGCGCCGTTCGTGCAGATCCAGCAGCGCCTGACCGCCAGCTACGAGCGTCAGGACATCCGCAGCTTCGTCGACGACAGCTTCAGCGTGATGCGCGCCGCCTATCCATTTGCCAACAATCCTTACCTGCAAGAAACGGTCGAGAACCTGCAGCCGGCGATGAGCCGCGCCTACTTCCTCGCCCTCGAACAGCGCAAGGCGGAAATGAGCGAGTTCCTCGAACTGTTCGAACGCTTGCTGGCCGCCGTGCTTGCCCGTGATTTGCCGCAGATCCGCATCGTGCTCACGGCTTACGGCCAGCGCAGCTGCGATCTGGTGGTTGCTGCCTTGACGGGCGCTTAAGCGTGCGGCTCAAGTGCATCAAACTCGCGGGATTCAAATCCTTCGTCGACCCGACCACGGTGAACTTCCCCAGTAACATGGCGGCGGTCGTCGGGCCGAACGGTTGCGGCAAGTCGAACATCATCGACGCCGTCCGCTGGGTGATGGGCGAAAGTTCGGCGAAGAACCTGCGTGGCGAGTCGATGACCGACGTCATCTTCAACGGCTCGACCAGCCGCAAGCCGGTGAGTCAGGCCAGTATCGAGCTGGTTTTCGACAACTCCGACGGCACGCTGCTGGGCGAATACGCGGCCTACGCGGAAATTTCCATTCGCCGCAAAGTCACCCGCGACAGCCAGACCACCTATTACCTCAACGGCACCAAATGCCGTCGTCGCGACATCACCGATATCTTCCTCGGCACCGGCCTCGGCCCGCGCAGCTACTCGATCATCGAGCAGGGGATGATCTCCAAGCTGATCGAATCCAAGCCCGAAGACCTGCGTAACTTTATTGAAGAAGCCGCGGGCATCTCGAAATATAAAGAGCGCCGTCGCGAGACCGAAAACCGCATCCGCCGCACCCACGAAAACCTCGCGCGTCTGACTGACTTGCGCGATGAGCTCGAGCGTCAACTCGAACGCCTGCACCGTCAGGCCGAAGCGGCGAAGAAGTACCAAGAATTCAAAGCCGAGGAGCGTCAGCTCAAGGCGCAACTGTCGGCCCTGCGCTGGCAGGATCTGAATGATCAGGTCGGTCAGCGCGAGTCGATTATCGGCACCCAGGAAATCAGTTTCGAAGCCTTGGTCGCTGAGCAGCGAAATGCTGACGCGGCCATCGAACGCTTGCGCGACGGTCACCATGATCTGTCCGAGCGCTTCAATCTGGTGCAAGGGCGCTTCTATTCGGTCGGCGGTGACATCGCCCGGGTCGAACAGAGCATCCAGCACGGCCAGCAACGTCTGCGGCAGTTGCAGGACGATCTGAAAGAAGCCGAGCGCGCCCGCCTTGAAACCGAATCGCATCTGGGCCACGACCGCACGCTGCTGCTGACCCTCGGCGAAGAGCTGAACATGCTCACCCCCGAGCAGGAAGTCACCAGCGCGGCCGCCGAAGAAGCCGCCGCTGCGCTGGAAGATTCCGAAAGCGTCATGCACGGCTGGCAGGAGCAGTGGGACGCTTTCAACCTGACAGCAGCCGAACCGCGCCGTCAGGCTGAGGTGCAGCAGTCGCGCATCCAGCAGCTGGAAACCAGCATGGAGCGCCTCGCCGATCGGCAAAAGCGTCTCGGCGAAGAGCGCGCGTTGCTCTCGGCCGACCCGGAAGACGCGGCGATCATGGAGCTCAACGAGCAGCTCGCCGAGTCCGAAGCGACCCTCGAAGATTTGCAGACCAGCGAAGAAGCGCAGGTCGAAAAACTCGAACAACTGCGTCAGGAATTGCAGCAAGCGCTGACCGCGCAGCAACAGGCACAGGGCGATTTGCAGCGCCTCAACGGTCGCCTCGCATCCCTCGAAGCGTTGCAGCAAGCCGCGCTCGATCCGGGCACCGGCACTGCTGAGTGGCTGAAGGAGCACAACCTCGCCGAGCGTCCGCGCCTGGCTGAAGGTTTGAAGGTCGAGGCCGGTTGGGAATTGGCGGTGGAAACCGTGCTCGGCGCCGATCTGCAAGCGGTGCTGGTCGACGACTTCAGTGGCTTCGATTTGTCCGGTTTTACTCAGGGCGATTTGCGCCTGCTCAGCCCGGCCAGCGATGGCGTGCGAGTGGCGGGCAGCTTGCTGGATAAAGTCGATGCGCAGATCGATCTGTCGCCGTGGCTCGGTCAGGTCAAACCGGTCGACAGCCTCGAGCAGGCGTTGGCTTTACGCGGGCAGTTGAGTGCTGGCGAGAGCTTGATCAGCCGCGACGGTTACTGGGTCGGTCGACACTTTTTACGCGTACGACGTGCCAGCGAAGCGGAAAGCGGCATGCTCGCCCGTGGTCAGGAAATCGAAGCGCTGCACCTCGAACGCGAAGAGAAAGAAGCCACCGTCGAGGCCATGGAAACCCGTCTGCAAACCCTGCGCGCGCAACAGCGTCAGCAGGAAAACGGTCGCGAACATTTGCGTCGTTTGCTGCAAGACGAAGCGCGCCAGCAAGGCGAACTGAAAGCTCAGTTGTCCGCCGGCAAAGCCAAGGCCGAACAGCTGACTCTGCGTCGCACCCGTCTCGATGAAGAGTTGATCGAACTTGGCGAACAACGCGAGCTTGAGCACGAACAAGTCGGCGAAGCGCGCATGCACTTGCAGGAAGCGCTGGATGCCATGGCGCTGGACACCGAGCAGCGCGAGTTGCTGCTGGCCCAGCGTGACAGCCTGCGCGAACGCCTTGATCGTGTGCGTCAGGAAGCGCGGCAGCATAAGGATCATGCGCATCAATTGGCCGTGCGTCTCGGCTCGTTGCGCGCGCAGCATGACTCCACGCGTCAGGCGCTCGAGCGTCTGGAAATGCAGTCCGAGCGCCTGACTGAAAAACGCGAACAGTTGAGTCTGAACCTGGAGGAGGGCGAGGCGCCGCTGGAAGAACTGCGCCTGAAACTCGAAGAGCTGCTCGACAAGCGCATGACCGTCGACGAAGAACTCAAGACCGCGCAGATCGCCCTGGAAGACGCTGACCGCGAATTGCGCGACGCGGAAAAACGCCGGACTCAGGCTGAACAACAATCGCAATTGATTCGCGGCCAACTCGAACAGCAGCGCATGGAATGGCAAGCCCTGACCGTGCGCCGCAAGGCCTTGCAGGATCAATTGCTCGAAGACGGCTACGATCTCAACGGCGTGCTCGCGACATTAACCGCGCAAGCCAGTGAACGCGAAGCCGAAGAAGAACTCGAACGCATCAATGCGCGGATTCAACGCCTGGGCGCGATCAACCTCGCGGCCATCGACGAATACACGCAGCAGTCCGAACGTAAACGTTATCTGGATGCGCAGGACGCTGATCTGGTCGAAGCACTGGAGACGCTGGAAAACGTTATCCGCAAGATCGACAAGGAAACCCGTAACCGCTTCAAAGATACCTTTGATCAGATCAATGGCGGTTTACAGGCGCTTTTCCCAAAAGTTTTCGGTGGCGGGCGCGCGTATTTGGAACTGACGGGCGAAGATCTACTCGATACAGGGGTAACGATCATGGCGCAGCCGCCAGGGAAGAAGAACAGCACCATCCATTTGCTCTCCGGCGGGGAAAAAGCCCTGACCGCATTGGCACTGGTTTTTGCGATCTTCAAGTTGAACCCGGCGCCGTTCTGCATGCTCGATGAGGTTGACGCGCCGCTGGATGACGCTAACGTTGGACGCTACGCACGCTTGGTCAAAGAGATGTCGCAGACCGTGCAGTTCATCTATATCACCCACAACAAAATCGCCATGGAAATGGCCGAGCAGTTGATGGGTGTAACGATGCATGAACCGGGTTGTTCGCGACTGGTGGCCGTGGATGTCGAGGAGGCAATGGCGATGGTGGACGCCTGAGCCCGCACGCTGTCGGAAAGGTATTAGAGGGTTGTAGGACTTTTTTACCGACTTCGACTTGCTGGCCAATCGACATATTCGTGCAAGCCAATGAGACAGACGGTGTAAAGTTGCCTTTGGTCGTGCTAGTTTAATGTCAAATTTTCGTATACGTGGGCAAAACGCCTGTCAGAACATAGAGTTGGCGCCACGTTTTAAAGCGGTTTGCACAGTGTAAACCCCTTATTTTTCAGCATTTTTTATAGAGGCACGGGATTACATGGAAATCGGTCTGCGCGAGTGGCTGATCGTCATCGGCATCATAGTGATAGCCGGTATTCTTTTCGATGGCTGGCGCCGTATGCGCGGCGGCAAGGGAAAACTGAAGTTCCGTCTTGACCGAAGTCTGTCCAACCTGCCGGACGAGGACACCAGCGCTGAGCTGTTGGGCCCGGCCCGCGTGCTGGACACGCATAAAGAACCGCAGCTGGACGAACACGATTTGCCGTCGGTGAGCATGCCGGCCCGCGAAGCACGCGAGCCTCGCGATTCCGGCAATAAACGTGGCAAGCGTGGCAGCAAAGGTTCGGCGCAGGGTGACTTGAACCTCGATCTGGATCTGGATGACGGCCCGAGCTTCAGCAGCCGTGACGATGATTTCGCCGACGACAGCAAGCCTGCCCCGGCCGTGGTCGAAAAAGATCAGCCGCAAGCTGAAGAAGTTTTGGTGATCAGCGTGATCTGCCGCGACGCCGCCGGCTTCAAAGGCCCGGCGCTGTTGCAGAACATTCTGGAAAGCGGTCTGCGTTTTGGCGAGATGGATATTTTCCACCGTCACGAAAGCATGGCCGGCAACGGTGAAGTGCTGTTCTCGATGGCCAACGCGGTCAAACCGGGCATTTTTGATCTGGACGACATCGACCATTTCAGCACCCCGGCGGTGAGCTTCTTCCTCGGCCTGCCAGGCCCGCGTCATCCGAAGCAAGCCTTCGACGTGATGGTTGCCGCAGCCCGCAAGCTTTCGCAGGAACTCAACGGCGAGCTGAAAGATGACCAGCGCAGCGTGCTGACTGCACAGACGATCGAGCACTACCGTCAGCGCATCGTCGAATTCGAACGCCGCGCATTGACCCAGAAGCGCTAAGACCTGTAGGCGCAGAGCTTGCTCGCGAAGCGATCTCAAGGACGCCATCGCGAGCAAGCTTTGCTCCTACAATGATTAAAAGATTGAGCAGCCTCGGCTGCTCTTTTGCTTTATGAGAGAACACCCATGACCGCCGCCAAACACCGCATTCTCGAGCTGCGCGCTGAACTCGATCAGCACAACTACCGTTACCACGTCCTCGACGAGCCGAGTATTCCGGATGCAGAGTACGACCGGTTGTTCCACGAGCTCAAGGCACTGGAAGCCGCCAATCCGGAACTGATCACCAGCGACTCGCCGACCCAGCGCGTCGGCAGCGTGGCGCTCACCGCGTTCACTCAGGTGCGTCACGAAGTGCCGATGCTCAGCCTCGGCAACGCCTTCGAAGAAAGCGACATGCGCGAGTTCGATCGTCGCGTCACCGAAGGTCTGGATATCCCTGCCGGCGATCTGTTCGGCGGCGGCGCGGCGGTGGAATACAGCTGCGAGCCGAAACTCGATGGCCTGGCGGTCAGCCTGCTCTATCAGGACGGCGTGCTGGTGCGCGGCGCCACACGCGGCGACGGCACCACAGGGGAAGACATTAGCGTCAACGTGCGCACCGTGCGCAACATTCCGCTGAAGCTGCACGGCGAAGGCTGGCCGGCGACGCTGGAAGTGCGCGGTGAAGTGTTCATGTCCAAGGCCGGTTTCGAGCGCCTCAACGCCTCGCAACTGGAAGTCGGCGGCAAGACTTTCGCCAACCCGCGTAATGCCGCCGCCGGCAGCTTGCGTCAGCTCGATTCAAAGATCACCGCCAACCGTCCGCTGGAATTCTGCTGCTACGGCATCGGCCAGGTCTCCCACGACATTTCCGACACCCACATCGGCAACCTCAAGCAATTGCAGAAGTGGGGCATGCCGATCAGCCATGAGCTGAAACTGGCAAAAGGCATCGACGAATGCCTGGATTACTACCGCGACATCGGCGCACGCCGTAACGCGCTGACCTATGAAATCGACGGCGTGGTGTTCAAGGTCAACAGCATTGCCGATCAGCGCGAACTCGGCTTCCGCGCCCGCGAACCGCGTTGGGCGATCGCGCATAAATTCCCGGCGATGGAAGAACTCACCGAACTGCTCGACGTGGAATTTCAGGTCGGTCGTACCGGAGCAGTCACTCCGGTCGCGCGTCTGAAACCGGTCAAAGTGGCTGGCGTCACGGTGGCTAACGCCACATTGCACAACATGGACGAAGTCGCGCGACTGGGCCTGATGATCGGCGACACCGTGATCATCCGCCGTGCCGGTGATGTGATTCCGCAAGTGGTGCAAGTGGTGCTTGAGCGTCGTCCGGACAACGCCCGCTCAGTGGCGATTCCCGAGAGCTGCCCGGTGTGCGGCTCGCACGTCGAGCGCACACAGCTGATCAAGCGCAGCAAGGGCAAGGAAACCGTCAGCGAAGGCGCTGTGTATCGCTGCGTGGGTCGACTGGCCTGTGGCGCGCAACTGAAGCAGGCGATCATTCACTTCGTCTCGCGCCGGGCGATGGACATCGAAGGCTTGGGCGATAAGAGCGTCGAGCAATTGGTCGATGAAGGTCTGGTCAGTTCGCCGGCCGATCTGTATGCGCTGAAGTTCGACGACATCGTCGATCTCGAAGGTTTTGCCGAGGTCTCCAGTAACAAGCTGTTGGCGGCCATCGAAGACAGCAAGCAGCCGGGGCTGGCGCGCTTCATCTATGCGCTGGGTATTCCCGATGTCGGCGAGGAGACCGCCAAGGTGCTGGCGCGCTCCCTGGGTTCGCTGGAGCGCGTGCAGCAGGCGTTGCCGCAAGTGCTGACGTACCTGCCGGATGTCGGTCTGGAAGTGGCGCACGAGATTCACAGCTTCTTTGAAGATGCGCATAACCAGCAGGTGATCACCGAATTGCTGGGGCATGGTTTGCAGATTCAGGATCAGGGCGAACTGGGCGCAGAGTTTGCGGCCAGTACTACGCTCGGCGGTTTCCTCGACAAGCTGCACATTCCTTCGGTCGGCCCGGGTGGCGCGCAGAAACTGGCGGACAAGTTTGGTTCGCTGGAAGCGGTGATGAACGCTGACTGGCTGGACATGCGTCAGGCGTTGCCGGAGAAACAGGCGAATTCGGTGCGCGAGTTTTTTGCGGTTGCGGAGAATCGGCAACTGGCTGAGGCGTCCGAAAAACAGCTGCGTGATTTCGGCATGCACTGGCAGAGCGAGAAGAAAGTCGTCGAAGGCTTGCCGTTGTCCGGCGAGACCTGGGTGCTGACGGGTAAGGTCGAGTTGATGAGCCGGGATGTGGCTAAAGATCACCTCGAAAGCCTGGGGGCGAAGGTTGCTGGTTCGGTCTCGGCGAAAACTCATTGCGTTGTTGCAGGCCCCGGTGCCGGATCGAAACTGACCAAAGCCAATGAGCTGGGCGTAAAAGTGATGGACGAAGAAACCTTTATCGCCTTCCTCAAAACCCATGGCCTCCAGGTCTGACACAAAACCCTGTGGCGAGGGGATTTATCCCCGTTCGGCGACGCAGTCGTCGCAAAACCATACGGCTCGGTACATCTGATTTACCGCGTCGTATGGATTTGGGGTCGCTTCGCAACCCATCGGGGATAAATCCCCTCGCCACAATGGTGCTATCTCTTTGATCGTTCCCACGCTCCCGCGTGGGAATGCCGCCCCGGACGCTCCGCGTCCGCTGTGACGCAGAGCGTCACTGGATGCATTCCCACGCAGAGCGTGGGAACGATCATCGCGCCAGAATGATCTAGTCTCTGCAAGCCCCAGGGAGAGATCGCCATGCACCGTTTTTTCGAGCAACTCAGTTCTCGCATCATCGCGCCGTTCATGGGCGAATCTTCGCGCAACAGCAAAGTCTGGCCGTGCCGCTGCGGCCAGTCGTTGTTCTTTCGTAACAGCCAGTGCCTGGCCTGCAATGCCTTGCTCGGTTATCAGCCGGAAGAAAGCCGCATCACCTCCCTGTCGCCCGGTGTGGAGAACGGCACCTGGACGCTGGATGCTGATCCCGACGCAGGCCTGTTTCGCCGCTGCGCCAACCTCGACACGCCCGCCGCGTGCAACTGGCTGCTGCCGGCCAACGTCGACGATGCCTTGTGCGTCGCCTGTAGCCTCAATCGCACCATCCCCGACCTGTCCGACCCGGAAAATCCCGAGCGCTGGCGCAAGGTCGAAATCGCCAAGCGCCGCCTCGTCGCGCAACTGATCACCCTCGGCTTGCAGGTCATCCCGAAAACCGTGGATGAAGACAGCGGCCTCGCTTTCGATTTCATCGGCGTCGACCTCGAAGGCAATGCGCCGATGACCGGCCACGCCAACGGCCTGATCACCCTCGACATCAAAGAAGCCGACGACGCCCACCGCGAGCGGGTGAGGGCGCAGATGCACGAACCGTATCGCACGCTGCTCGGGCATTTTCGTCACGAGGTCGGGCATTACTATTGGGATCGGCTGATCGCCAACGGCCCGTGGCTCGATTCATTCCGTAACCTGTTCGGCGACGAGCGCGCCAGTTACGCCGAGGCACTCGATCGTCATTACCAACAAGGCGCGCCCCTCGACTGGCCGCAGCACTACGTCAGCGCGTACGCGACCATGCACCCGTGGGAAGACTGGGCGGAAACCTGGGCGCATTACCTGCACATGATGGACGCGGTGGACACGGCGCTGGGTTTTGGCATGAGCGCGCGGGAAATGGATTTCGATTACCAGCCGTTTCCGAGCAGCACGCTGTACGACCCGCAACATCCCGGTGGCGAGGCGTTCCTGGCGTTTGTTAATGCGTGGATCGAGTTGGCCGGCATGCTCAATGAATTGTCACGCAGCATGGGTCAGCCGGATTTTTACCCGTTCGTGCTGCCGGCGGCTGCGATTGCCAAGCTGCACTTCATTCATCTGGTGATCCAGCAGGCGGGCGGCAAAGCGGACGAGGTACTGGCCCTGTAGGAGCTGCCGCAGGCTGCGATCTTTATGTCCTTGACCTTGTTCATATTTTTAATCTGAAACCAACGGTTGTAACTTCGTCTCAGATAGGTACAATGGCGCGGCTCGCCGACAGGCAAGCGTCGTTATGGTGACCCCATCGGTCCCCCCGCAACGATTACCCGTGAACCTGGTCAGAGCCGGAAGGCAGCAGCCACAGCGGGAACATTGTGTGCCGGGGTGTGGCTGGTGGGGTCGCCACCTTAACGAACAATCGAACGCTTCAACCAGAACTGCATGGGTTTCACCCACTGCGGTTTTTTTGTGTCTGCGATTAAGCGGTTCACACAGATCCCTTGTAGGAATGAGCCTGCTCGCGATGGCGTCCTGTCTGCTATAAATGTGTTGGCTGATACACCGCCATCGCGAGCAGGCTCACTCCTACAGGGGTTAGCGATCGCTCTCAGGGTGGCCGGTGTAAAGCCGGATAATTTCATCAATCTCCCCCGACATTTTCATCCGCAACAACGTGCGCAAGATCCGCTGCACCGGCACCTTCGGGTCATTTCTCACATAACAACCGACCTTCTGCTCTTGCAACACCGCCACCGCTTGCAATTGCTGCTCCGGCGTCAGGCGCTGATTGAACCAGTCCAGCGTCCACTGATTGCTCACCGCATAGCGATAACGTCCGGCCAGCAACTTCTCCAATACCTGCTCCTGATTGCGCGCATCTTCGCGATGCAAGCGATCGGTATCGAACAGCGGTTGCAGGGTCGGGTAGATGTAGCCAAGCACAGTGCCGATGGATTGGCGGGGCAGGGTGGCAGGGTTAATGCTGACGGGCTGATCCTTGCGACTGACCAACAGATCACGCTGAAACAGCAGCGGCAGACTCCAGATGTAATCTCCCGACTGATTCGGCAGCCACGACTGTGCGGCATAGCAGCGAACATCAATCTCGCCGTGCTCCATGGCGCTCTGCACCCGGGCGCGCGGCAGCACGTGAAACTCGGCCGGCGCGCCGACCTGGGTGGCGAGGCTGAGCATGATGTCGTAGAGGATGCCCTGAGTCGGGCGGCCGCGTTCGTATTGCACCATCGGCATCGCCCAACTGTCGGGCATGGCAAAGCGCAGCGGTGGCTCTGCGGCCGCCACGCTCAGGCTGAATCCCAGCAGTGCCCCCACGGCCCAACGCATAAACGCTCCGGTAATTCCCTGTCCTGAGCCGATAAAAGCCTCTGCTGATGGAGCTTAGCCACATTAGACGAGGACATCGGATGCAATTTTGCCCTTGCTCCGCTAGCATTAGCCGCTTCTGCTTCCTTCGCTGCGACGGTTTTCGATGAGTTATCAGGTTCTTGCACGTAAATGGCGTCCGCGCTCGTTCCGCGAAATGGTCGGCCAGACCCATGTGCTCAAAGCTCTGATCAATGCCTTGGACAGCCAGCGGCTGCACCACGCGTACCTGTTTACCGGGACGCGCGGGGTGGGTAAAACCACGATTGCGCGGATCATTGCCAAGTGCCTGAACTGTGAGACAGGTATCACTTCCAGCCCGTGCGGCGAGTGCTCGGTGTGCCGTGAAATCGACGAGGGCCGTTTCGTCGACCTGATCGAGATCGACGCCGCGAGCCGCACCAAGGTCGAAGACACCCGCGAACTGCTCGACAACGTGCAGTACGCCCCAAGCCGTGGGCGCTTCAAGGTCTACCTGATCGACGAAGTGCACATGCTTTCCAGCCATTCCTTCAATGCGCTGCTGAAAACCCTTGAAGAGCCGCCGCCCTACGTCAAGTTCATCCTCGCGACCACTGACCCGCAGAAACTTCCGGCAACGATTTTGTCGCGCTGCCTGCAGTTCTCGCTGAAGAACATGACGCCGGAGCGCGTGGTCGAGCATTTGACCCACGTGCTGACCGCCGAAAGCGTGCCGTTCGAAGACGACGCGCTGTGGCTGCTCGGTCGCGCCGCTGACGGTTCGATGCGTGACGCCATGAGCCTGACCGATCAGGCGATTGCTTTCGGTGAAGGCAAGGTGCTCGCCACCGACGTGCGGGCGATGCTCGGCACGCTGGATCACGGTCAGGTCTTTGACGTTCTGCATTCGTTGATTGAAGGCGATGCCAAGGCTCTGCTTGAAGCGGTGCGCCACCTGGCCGAGCAGGGCCCGGACTGGAACGGCGTGCTCTCGGAAATTCTCAACGTGCTGCACCGCGTCGCTATCGCTCAAGCGCTGCCGGAAGGCGTCGACAACGGCCATGGCGATCGCGATCGCGTGTTGGCGCTGGCGCAAGCCTTGCCGGCCGAAGACGTGCAGTTCTATTACCAGATGGGCCTGATCGGCCGCCGCGATTTGCCGCTGGCGCCGGATCCGCGCGGCGGTTTCGAAATGGTGCTGCTGCGAATGCTGGCCTTCCGGCCGGCTGATACGGCGGACGCCCCGAGGCAACCGCTAAAGCCAGTGGGGATCAGCCAGGCCACAGTTGATTCCGCAAATTCAGTGGCTGCCGCGCCTAAACCTGCGCCGGTGGTTGCTGTGGCTGTTGCCCCGACGCCGGCTCCTGTAACAGCACGTGCGCCGGCTCCAGAGCCTGCGCCGGTTGCTCCAGTTGCCGAGCCAGAGCCAGAGCCAACACCCGTCGTCGCCGAAGCCGTTGTCGATCTGCCGTGGAACGATCCGGTAGAAGCCGAGGCCGAGCCAGAACCCGAGCCGGCTCAGCAACCTGCCGTCGAGCCCATGCTGGAAACCGCCGCCGAGCAACCCGAGTTGCCGCCGATGCCGTTGCCGACCCCGGACAGCGTCGTCCCTGACGCACCAGAATGGGCCGCCGCGCCGATTCCAGAGCCGTCAGTCGCCGACGTCGATGCCGCTACCCCGGGCACCGACATGGATGACGAGCCGCCGCTGGACGAGGATTACATCGAGCCGGACATGGACTCGGCGTACAGCTACCTTGACGAACTGGCCAGCGAACACGCCGCCGACCCGGAGCCGGAACCCGAGCCTGAGCCTGCAGCGGCGCCGGCCACCGGTCTGGCCTTGCAATGGCTGGAGCTGTTCCCGAAACTGCCGATCTCCGGCATGACCGGCAGCATCGCCGCCAACTGCACCTTGATCGCGGTTGATGGCGATCATTGGCTGATGCACCTCGATCCGGCGCACAGTGCGCTGTTCAACGCCACGCAGCAGCGACGTCTGAACGATGCGTTGAACCAGTTCCACGGCCGTACGCTGACGCTGACCATCGAGCTGATCAAACCAGAGCAGGAGACCCCGGCTCAGGCCGCCTCCCGTCGCCGGGCCAACCGTCAGCGCGAAGCGGAGGAGTCGATTCATGGCGATCCGTTCATCCAGCAGATGGTTCAGCAGTTTGGCGCGGTGGTGCGACACGATACTATTGAACCTGTCGACGCCTTGGTCGCCCAAGGCTAATAACTGAAGGTGCCCGGCCTCCATGGCCGGGCGCTGTTTTGATCCAAGTACTTTTGAGGTGATTCCCATGATGAAAGGTGGCATGGCCGGCCTGATGAAGCAGGCGCAGCAGATGCAGGAAAAAATGGCCAAGATGCAGGAAGAACTGGCCAACGCCGAAGTCACCGGTAAGGCCGGCGGCGATATGGTCACCGTGGTGATGACCGGTCGTCACGACCTCAAGCGCGTCAGCATCGACCCTACCCTGCTGCCGGGTCTGGACGAAGACGACCGTGAAGTGATCGAAGACCTGGTCGCCGCCGCCGTCAACGACGCCGTGCGCAAGATCGAAGCCAGCAGCCAGGAAAAAATGGGCGGCATGACCGCCGGCATGAACCTGCCTGCGGGTATGAAACTGCCATTCTGATTCGCCAACCGGCGGCAGATGAGCTACACAAAATGCCAGGCATTGCGCCTGGCATTTTTGTTTCTGCCTGATCGTTCCCACGCTCTGCGTGGGAATGCAGCCCGGGACGCTCCGCGTCCCAATTCCAGAGCCGAACGCAGAGCGTCCGTTGAGACATTCCCACGCGGAGCATGGGAACGATCATGTCGTGCAGTGCGAAACATCGAACGCGCAAATGCCTCAACGGTCTGCTCCCTATACCCGCTGAATTCATCATTCACAGGAGACGCTGACATGTCCGACCCTCTTACCCTCAATCAACGCTTCGTCCTTGCCTCGCGTCCGGTTGGCGCGCCGACCCCGGAAAACTTCCGCCTCGAACGCGAAGCGCTGCCCGATCTGCAGGACGGCCAGATACTGCTGAAAACCCTCTACCTGTCCCTCGACCCCTACATGCGCGGTCGCATGAGTGACGCACCGTCCTACGCCGCGCCCGTCGAAATCGGCGAAGTGATGACCGGTGGCGCTGTCAGTCGCGTCGAAGACTCGCGTCATCCGAAGTTTCATAAGGGTGATCTGGTGGTCGGTGCCACAGGCTGGCAAAGCCACAGCATCAGCGATGGCCGCAACATCATCCCGATCCCGTCCGGGTTGCCGAGCCCGTCGATGGCCCTCGGTGTGCTGGGCATGCCCGGCATGACCGCGTACATGGGCCTGATGGACATCGGTCAACCGAAAGAAGGCGAGACCCTCGTCGTCGCTGCCGCGTCCGGTGCTGTCGGTTCGGTGGTCGGCCAAGTGGCGAAGATCAAAGGCCTGCGCGCGGTCGGTGTCGCCGGTGGTGCCGAGAAGTGCAAATACGTGGTCGAGGAATTGGGCTTCGACGCCTGCATCGATCACAAGGCTGACGACTTCGCCGAGCAACTGGCCAAGGCGTGCCCGAATGGCATCGACATCTATTACGAAAACGTCGGCGGCCACGTATTCGACGCGGTCGTGCCGTTGCTCAACCCCAAAGCACGCATCCCGCTGTGCGGCCTGATCGCCGGTTACAACGCCTCTGAAGCCCCGAAAGGCCCGGATCGTCTGCCGATGCTGCAGCGTACGTTGCTGACCAAACGCGTACGCATTCAGGGCTTCATCGTCTTTGATGATTACGGCGATCGTCAGCCGGAATTCATCAGCGCGATGGTGCCGTGGGTGCGCGACGGCAAGGTGAAATTCCGCGAGGACGTGGTCGATGGCCTGGAGCAGGCGCCGGAAGCGTTTATCGGTCTGCTGGAGGGACGTAACTTCGGCAAACTGGTGGTGCGGGTCGCCCAGGACTGAGTATTTGACGCTGGCCAGAGGCGCGGGTATAAACCGCGTCTCGTTGTTTTGTCGGACTTTTTACCCATGAGCTTCAGCCCTTTGATTCGCCAACTGATCGACGCCCTGCGCACCTTGCCCGGCGTGGGTCAGAAAACCGCCCAGCGCATGGCGTTGCAGATGCTCGAGCGTGATCGCAGCGGCGGTCTGCGTCTGGCTCAGGCCCTCAGCCAAGCCATGGAAGGGGTCGGTCACTGCCGCCAATGCCGCACGCTGACCGAAGACGATCTGTGCCCGCAATGCGCCGACACCCGCCGCGACGACACGTTGCTGTGCGTGGTCGAAGGGCCGATGGATGTCTACGCCGTCGAGCAAACTGGCTTCCGTGGCCGCTATTTTGTGCTCAAGGGGCATTTGTCGCCGCTGGACGGTCTCGGGCCTGAGGCGATCGGTATTCCGCAACTGATGGCGCGGATTGAAGAGGCGGGGACGTTTGCTGAAGTGATCCTCGCGACCAATCCTACGGTTGAGGGTGAAGCCACGGCGCATTACATCGCGCAGTTGTTGCAGAACAAAGGCCTGATCGCTTCGCGAATTGCCCACGGCGTGCCGCTGGGTGGTGAGTTGGAGTTGGTGGACGGCGGCACGCTGGCGCATTCGTTTGCCGGGCGGAAACCGATTTCCCTCTGATAAAAATCAAAAGATCGCAGCCTGCGGCAGCTCCTACAGGGAAACGCATTCCAATGTAGGAGCTGCCGCAGGCTGCGATCTTTTGATCTTCTGTATCTTGTAAACCAAGCAAGCGCTCGGTTAAGTTCGGCGAACCCTTCCGTGGAGCTCGCCCATGCCTGCCTTTCAGGAATACTTCGACCCAAGCCATCAATTAGTCCGCGACAGCGTCAGAAGTTTCGTCGAACGCGAGATCCTGCCGGACGTTGACCAGTGGGAAGAAGCCGAAAGCTTCCCCCGTGAGCTGTACCTGAAGGCTGGTGCCGCCGGCATCCTCGGCATCGGCTACCCGGAAGCGCTCGGTGGTAGCCATGAAGGCGATCTGTTCGCCAAGGTCGCCGCCAGTGAGGAATTGATGCGCTGCGGCTCTGGTGGCCTGGTAGCGGGGCTCGGCTCGCTCGATATCGGTCTGCCACCGATCGTCAAATGGGCGCGCCCTGAAGTGCGAGATCGCGTCGTGCCGCAAGTGCTCAGCGGCGAAAAGATTAGCGCGCTGGCGGTCACCGAGCCCGGTGGCGGCTCTGACGTCGCCAACCTGCAAACCCGCGCCGTGCGTGACGGCGACGTCTATCGGGTCAGCGGCAGCAAAACCTTTATAACCAGTGGCGTGCGCGCGGATTTCTACACCGTCGCGGTACGCACTGGTGCGCCGGGCTTCGGTGGTATCAGCCTGTTGATGATCGAGAAGGGCACGCCCGGTTTCACCGTGGGTCGTCAGTTGAAGAAAATGGGCTGGTGGGCGTCGGACACGGCTGAATTGTTCTTCGACGATTGCCGGGTGCCTGTAGGAAATCTGATCGGCGCCGAGAACATGGGCTTCGCCTGCATCATGGGCAATTTTCAGAGCGAGCGCCTTGCCTTGGCGCTGATGGCCAACATGACCGCGCAACTGGCGCTGGAAGAGAGTCTGAAATGGGCGCGCGAGCGTGAAGCGTTCGGCAAACCGATCGGCAAGTTTCAGGTGATCAAACATCGCTTGGCTGAGATGGCTACGGCACTCGAGGTGTCGCGCGAATTCACCTACCGGCAAGCGGCGAAAATGGCGGCGGGGCAGAGTGTGATCAAGGAGATTTCCATGGCGAAGAACTTTGCCACGGACACCTCGGATCGGATTACCACGGAGGCGGTGCAGATTCTTGGTGGGCTTGGGTATATGCGCGAGAGTCTGGTGGAGCGGCTGTATCGGGATAACCGCATCTTGTCGATTGGCGGCGGGACGCGGGAAGTGATGAACGAGATCATCAGCAAACAGATGGGGCTTTAAAGTCAAAAGATCGCAGCCTTCGGCAGCTCCTACAGGGAAACGCACATCCCAATGTAGGAGCTGCCGAAGGCTGCGATCTTTTGCTCTTGATTACTTGTCAGTCAACGCAAACTGCGTCAGGCAGAAGGTCGGGATACCCATGTCCTGCAGACGCTGCGAACCTTGCAGCTCCGGCAGGTCAATAATCGCCGCCGCCTCATGCACCCGCGCGCCCATGCGACGAATCAGGTTGGCCGCCGCAATCAGCGTGCCACCGGTGGCGATCAAATCATCAAACATCACCACCGAATCGCCTTCGCAAAGGCTATCAGCGTGCACTTCCAGAAACGCTTCGCCGTATTCGGTCGCGTAACCTTCAGCGAGCACGTCCGCCGGCAGTTTGCCTTGCTTGCGGAACAGCACCAGTGGCTTGTTCAACTGATAGGCCAGTACCGAACCGATCAGAAAACCGCGCGCATCCATCGCGCCGATGTGGGTGAAATCGGCTTCCACGTAGCGGTGGGCGAAGCTGTCCATCACCAGGCGCAGGGCCGTGGGCGATTGGAACAGCGGGGTGATGTCGCGAAAAATCACGCCTGGTTTCGGGAAGTCGATCACGGGGCGGATCAGGGATTTGATGTCGAAGGAGTCGAAGACCATCGTCGAGGTGTCCTGGCAGGGCTGCAAACGGCGCAGTATACCCGCGGCTGAAACGCTTCGCTCAACCGCGGATCGAGATCAGCCTTCTAACGAACCACCGGCCAGCGCGCAGAGCTGGATCGGGTCGAGGATGTGAATCTCCTTGCCCTCGGCGGCGATCAGCTGGTTTTGCTGGAAGCGGGTGAACACGCGGGATACGGTTTCCACCGCCAGACCCAAGTAGTTGCCGATTTCGTTACGCGACATTGCAAGGCGGAATTGATTGGCCGAGAAGCCGCGAGCGCGGAAGCGTGCGGACAGGTTGACCAGGAAGGTGGCGATGCGCTCGTCGGCGGTTTTCTTCGACAGCAGCAACATCATTTGCTGGTCATCGCGAATTTCGCGGCTCATCACGCGCATCAACTGACGGCGCAGCTGCGGCAATTGCAGGGCCAGTTCGTCGAGGCGTTCAAAGGGAATTTCGCAGACCGAGGTGGTTTCCAGTGCCTGAGCGGACACCGGGTGTTTCTCGGTGTCCATGCCGGACAGGCCAACCAGTTCGCTTGGCAAGTGGAAGCCGGTCAGTTGTTCTTCGCCGGAATCGCTCAGGCTGAAAGTCTTCAGGGCGCCGGAGCGTACTGCAAAAACGGAATCGAACGTGTCGCCCTGGCGGAACAGGAACTCACCCTTTTTCAACGGGCGGCCACGTTTAACGATCTCGTCCAGCGCATCCATGTCTTCCAGATTCAGAGAAAGTGGCAGGCAGAGAGGGGCCAGGCTGCAATCCTTGCAATGAGCCTGGTTATGAGCGCGCAGTTTAACTGGCTCGGACATTTCTTTAATCCTTGTGGGAAAACACACATAAGACGTAAGGGTAACCCACAAGAGGACGTTCAGGCCAGTGTGTGGCGCGTCTGTCCTGCCGGCAAAGTCTCGCTGTCCGGACTGATTTATTTTGCTGGGCGCTCAAATCACCCGGGAAAAACGCTGGCGGTTTTGCTGCTCCAGGTAAGCGTCAAACACCATGCACACCGAACGCACCAGCAAGCGTCCCGCCGGCAGAATCGCGATGCGGTCACGATCCAGAGTGATCAAGCCATCGTTGGCCATGCCTTGCAGTTGTGGCCATAGCGCGCCGAAGTAACCCTGAAAATCGATGTTGAACTGCTGCTCGATGTCGGCGAAATCCAGACTGAAGTTGCAGATGAGTTGCTGAATCACCGCGCGTCGTAGCCGATCATCGGCGTTGCACACCAAGCCACGGCTGGTCGCCAGTTGCGCGGCGGCGAGGCTGTTCTGGTATTCGTTCAGATCGCTGCTGTTCTGGCAGTACAGGTCGCCAATCTGGCTGATCGCCGAAACCCCCAGGCCAATCAAATCGCAATGGCCGTGGGTGGTGTAGCCCTGGAAGTTGCGTTGCAGGGTTTCCTCTTCCTGAGCAATCGCCAGTTCGTCATCGGGCAGGGCGAAGTGATCCATGCCGATGTAGCGGTAACCGGCGGCGATCAATTGTTCGATAGTGCGCTGAAACATCTCCAGTTTCTGCGCCGGGCTCGGCAGTTCGCTGGTGTTGATCCGCCGCTGCGGCATAAAGCGTTCCGGCAAGTGCGCGTAGTTGAACACCGAGAGCCGATCCGGTTGCAGGCTGATGACTTCCTCGACGGTACGGGCGAAGTTGTCCGGGGTCTGTTTGGGCAGTCCGTAAATCAGGTCGATGTTGATCGAGCGAAATTGCAGGGTGCGCGCAGCGTCGATCACGGCGCGGGTTTCTTCCAGACTTTGCAGGCGATTGACAGCGCGCTGTACGGCCGGATCTAGGTCTTGCAGGCCAATGCTGACGCGATTGAAACCGAGTTCTCGCAGCAGGCCCATGGTCGACCAGTCGGCTTCGCGCGGGTCGATTTCGATGCCGTAATCGCCGGAATCGTCATCCAGCAGATTGAAATGCTTGCGCAGGTGCGCCATCAACTGACGCAGTTCATCGTGGCTGAGAAAGGTCGGGGTGCCGCCGCCGAAGTGCAGTTGCTCGACTTTTTGTGCGGGGTCGAGGTGGCAGGCGATCAACTGGATTTCCTGCTCCAGACGTTGCAGGTACGGCAGGGCGCGGCCGCGATCCTTAGTGATGACCTTGTTGCAGGCGCAGTAGTAGCAAATGTTCGCGCAGAACGGCACATGCACATACAGCGACAACGGGCGCAGGGCTTTGCGACTGTCGCGCAGAGCGTGAAACAGATCGAACGAGCCGACCTGACTGTGAAATTGCACGGCCGTCGGATACGAGGTGTAGCGCGGTCCCGCGAGATCGTAACGGCGAATCAGATCAGAGTCCCAACGAATGGCGTCGAGCATGCGGGCATTCCCCCGGATAGGCTGGCAGTGTGGGGGGAGTCTATCGGGGTGCGGCGATGAGGCACTTGATTTGCATCAAGGGTGGTGGGTGATGCAGAGGGGCTGTGATGATGAGATTTATTGTGGCGAGGGGATTTATCCCCGTTCGGCTGCGCAGCAGTCGCAAAACCTGACTGCTGGGTATGGCGGGAGAATGCAGGGGGCCGCTTCGCGACCCAGCGGGGATAAATCCCCTCGCCACAATGGATCTGTACAGGAATTTCATTGGGGTTGATTCAGTGGCCCATCAACCAATGTTGATGCGGGCCGGGAAGGGTCCAGATGCCGAACAGGATGACCAGCAGCCCACCCGTCATGCGCACGCTGCGCTTGCGCAACAGCGCAGTGACGCGCTCTGCCGCTAGGCCCGTGGCGAGCAAGACCGGCCACGTCCCCAGCCCAAACGCGAGCATCAACAACGCACTGTCCAGCGCATTGCCCTGACTCGCCGACCACAGCAACGTGCTGTAAACCAGTCCACACGGCAGCCAGCCCCACAACGCGCCGAGCAACAACGCACGCGGCACACTCGACACGGGCAACAAACGGTTAGCCACTGGCTGAATGTGCCGCCACAACCCGCGTCCGAGGCTTTCGATCCGCGTCAGCCCGCTCCACCAACCGGCCAGGTACAAACCCATGGCGATCAACAACAAACCGGCCAGTACGCGCATGAACATTGCCGCAGGACTGTTGGCAACCGCCCAGCCCGCCAGACCGATCAACAATCCAGCCGTGGCATAACTGAGAATCCGCCCGAGGTTATACGCCAGCAGCAGTCGAAAACGCCGACTGCGTTGCTCCTTGGGAATCGCCAGGGTCAGCGCGCCCATCAAGCCGCCGCACATGCCCAGGCAATGGCCGCCACCGAGCAAGCCGAGGATCAGCGCCGAGACCAGCAGTGGCGCCAGTTCAAGCATGGGGTGGGGCCTTGTCGTCCGGTTTG
The DNA here is from genome assembly GCF_029959385.1 of Pseudomonas sp. PS01303. Taxonomy (NCBI): domain Bacteria; kingdom Pseudomonadati; phylum Pseudomonadota; class Gammaproteobacteria; order Pseudomonadales; family Pseudomonadaceae; genus Pseudomonas; species Pseudomonas sp. PS01303. Next base: position 14,753 of record NZ_JASCPK010000024.1, on the reverse strand, counting down.
GTCGCGTTGACTTCGTCGACGGCAGCGGTGTGTTGCGGATCCTGATCGTCGAACAGGATGCTGTGGGCCGGGCCGTCGAGGTCGTCGTACTGACCGCTGTCCACCGCCCAGAAGAAAATGTAAACGGCGATGGCCACGATCAGCAGTGCGGCGGGGATCATCACGTAGAGAGCTGGCATCTGTACTCCATGCCCGCGCGGCTCAGGCCGGCAGCGGGCGGGTTTCCGAACGAGTGCTGGCGTGCGGCGAACCCGGCAGGCGAGTCAGGCGCAAAGCGTTGAGCACCACGGTCAACGAACTGATCGACATGCCGACCGCGGCCCACACCGGCGTGATCCAGCCGAGGGCGGCGAACGGCAACATGAGGCCATTGTACAGCGCCGCCCACAGCAGGTTCTCGATGATTACCCGACGGGTGCGCCGCGCCAACGTGAAAGCTTGAACCAGCGCGTCGAGGCGATTGGACAGCAGCACCGCATCGGCGCTGGTTTTCGCCAGATCGGTGGCCGAGCCCATCGCCACACTGATGTCAGCCGCCGCCAGTACCGGCACGTCATTGACGCCGTCGCCAAGCATCAGCACCTTGCGACCTTCCTTGTGCAACCGTTGCAAGACTTGCAGTTTGTCGTCAGGACGCAAACCACCACGGGCCTCGTCGATGCCCAATTCGGCGGCGACGCTGGCGACCATCGGCGAGCTGTCCCCCGATAGCAATAATGTGCGCCAGCCGCGCGCCTTGCACGCCGCGAGCAGGGCGGGGGCGTCATCGCGCAAGCGGTCATCGAGGACGAACCAAGCCAACGGCCCCTGAGCGTCGCCCAGCAGCAGCCATTGGCCTGCTTCGTCCGGCATCCTCGGGACTGCCGCGCCGCTGAGGGCGCAGACAAATTGCGCCTGACCGATGCGCAAGCGTTGTTCGCCGACCAAGCCTTCGAGGCCGAGCCCCGGTGTGCTGTGAACTTCCTCTGCCGCCAGCGGTGCGCGACCGAAAGCTCGGGCAATCGGGTGTTCTGAACGGTTTTCCAGCGCGGCGGCGAGGCTCAGGCATTGCTCGCTGTCCAGTGCGCCGAGCGGGCGGATCGAACGCAATACCAAGCGGCCCTCGGTGAGGGTGCCGGTCTTGTCGAAAATCACTGTGTCGATCTGATTCAGGCCTTCCAGCACATGGCCGCGCGTCAACAGCAAACCGAGTTTGTGCAGGGTGCCGGTGGCGGCGGTGAGGGCGGTCGGCGTCGCCAGCGACAGCGCGCAGGGGCACGTCGCGACGAGCATGGCGAGGACGATCCAGAACGCGCGCGAGGAATCCAGCTCCCACCAGAGCAGGCCGATGACGGCAGCGGCGATCAGCGACAGCAACAGGAACCATTGCGCGGCGCGGTCGGCGATTTCGGCCAGTCGCGGTTTTTCTGCCTGAGCGCGATCAAGCAGGCGGACGATGGCGCTCAGGCGCGTGTCTTGCCCCAGCGCCTGCACTTCAACCGTCAGCGCCCCTTCGACATTAAGGGTGCCGGCGGTGACCGCATCGCCCAGCGTGCGCGGTTGCGGCAGGTATTCGCCGGTGAGCAGCGATTCGTCGATGCTTGATTGGCCATCAATGATCTTGCCGTCAGCCGGGAGGATCGATCCGGCTTGCACCAGAATCTTGTCGCCCGTGCGCAGCTCGCTGAGCAAAATGCGCTCGCTCTGGCCGCTACCGTCCAGACGCAGGCACGACGCGGGCAACAGATTGACCAGTTGGGCCGTGGCAGCGGCGGTACGCTCGCGGGCGCGGCGTTCCAGATAACGCCCGGCGAGCAGGAACAACGCAAACATACCGACCGCATCGAAGTACAACTCGCCGACGCCGGTAATTGCCGTCCAGATCCCGGCGATGTAGGCGCTGCCGATGGCCAGCGACACCGAGACGTCCATGGTCAGGTGGCGGGTGCGCAAATCACGCATTGCGCCTTTGAAAAACGGCGCGCAGCTGTAGAAGACGATCGGCGTGGTGAGGAACAGCGCGACCCAGCGCAGAATCGTGTGCAGCTCAGGACTGAGGTCGATGTTGAATTCCGGCCAGGTGGCCATCGTCGCCATCATTGCCTGAAACCACAGCAATCCAGCGACGCCGAGCTGGCGCAGGGCGAGACGGTTTTCGCTGGCCAGTTGTTCGCTGGCGCGGTCGGCCTGATACGGGTGGGCGGCGTAACCGATGTGGCGCAGTTCGGCGAGGATCTGGCTCAGCGGCAATTGCGCGTCGGCCCAGCTCACGTGCAGGCGATGGTTGGACAGGTTCAGTCGTGCTTCGGCCACGGCAGGCAGGGTGCGCAGATGTTTCTCGATCAGCCAGCCGCACGCGGCGCAACTGATGCCTTCCATCAATAACGTGGTTTCGGCCAGATCGCCTGCATGGCGCACGAACGGTTGTTGCACGTCGGCGCGGTCGTACAGCGCCAGTTCGTCGGTCAGTTGCACCGGCAGCGCTTCGGGGTTGGCCGAGGCTTCGCTGCGATGCTGGTAATAACTGTCGAGGCCGCCGGCAACGATGGCTTCGGCCACGGCCTGGCAGCCCGGGCAGCAGAATTCGCGGGATTCCCCGAGTACGACAGCGGTGAAGCGGCTGCCCGACGGAACGGGCAGGGCGCAGTGGTAGCAGGGGAGTGGGCTGGTCATGGCACTTGTTCCGATGATCGTTCCCACGCTCCGCGTGGGAATACCTCCCCGGACGCTCCGCGTCCGCTTCGGCTGGGACGCGGAGCGTCCTTGGCTGCGTTCCCACGCAGAGCGTGGGAACGATCAGGCACAGGAGTTGTTTATTTTTTCAGGTCTTCGGCGCCTTGGAGGGGTTCATCACCCAGCAGCAGATCCTTGTCGTGGCTGACCAGTTCTTCTTCGAACATGCGCCACACGTGGTCATCCTGACTGCCGAGCAGTTCAACAAAACGACGCCCTTCAACCTTGTCGTTCAGTTGTCCGAGGTAACGGCCGGTTTCAGATTCGCTGCGGGTCAGGACGATCTTGCGATCCTTCTCCGGCTGGGTCGGCGAGATCAGGTTCAGTTCCAGTGTCTTCGGCTGACTGTCACCGCTCAAACGCAGATCAACTTCGCCGGTAACGCCGTCCAGATGCACGTTGGCGCGCATCTTCAGGTTCTGCGCGAGCAACTCACGATCCAGCGAACGGTTGATGCCTTTGCCGGCCTCGTAGTAGTTGTCGTTCACCAGGTTGTCCGGGTTGTTTACCGCGATGGTCACCATGGACAAGGTCAGGGTCACCGAGCAGGCCAGAATCCCGATGATGATCCATGGCCAGAGGTGCTTGTACCAAGGGCTTGCGGCGTTTGCTGCGGGCATGTTCAGTTCTCTCAACGGATTTGTGGGCCGATGAATCGGCTCTTGGCTTCAACGTGGACGCTGTTGTCATCGGCATCCTTGAGGATGAATTTCACCTCGTTGGTGCTCGATGGCAGTTGTTCGGGGGCGCTCGACAGTTCGACCGGCATGCTGAAAATTTCCCCGGCCGGCACCTTGATCTCGCGTTTGCCTTGCAGGCGCAGATCCGGCAGACCGCTGGCTTCCAGCACATAGGTGTGGTCGCGCTGATCCTTGTTCATGATCTTCAGGCTGTAGACGTTTTCGATCCGGCCTTCAGCGTTTTCGCGGTACAGCACGCGATCCTTGCTGACGTCGAAACCAACCAGCGAGCGCATGAAGAACGCGGTCACCAACAGGCTGATCATCGCCAGCAACACCACGGCATAGCCGATCAGGCGCGGTCGCAGTTTATGGGTTTTCTGCCCGGACAGGTTGTGCTCGGTGGTGTAACTGATGAGGCCGCGCGGATAATTCATCTTGTCCATGATGCTGTCGCAGGCGTCGATGCACGCGGCGCAACCGATGCACTCGATCTGCAGACCGTCGCGAATGTCGATGCCGGTCGGGCAGACCTGAACGCACATGGTGCAGTCGATGCAATCACCGAGGCCCTGCGCTTTGTAGTCGATGCCTTTTTTGCGCGGGCCACGGCTTTCGCCCCGGCGCGGATCGTAGGAAACAATCAGCGTGTCTTTATCGAACATCACGCTCTGGAAGCGCGCATACGGACACATGTAGATGCAAACTTGCTCGCGCAACCAACCGGCGTTGCCGTAGGTGGCGAGAGTGAAGAAACCGACCCAGAAGTACGACCAGCCATCGGCCTGGCCGGTGAAGAATTCAAAAACCAGTTCGCGGATTGGCGAGAAGTAACCGACAAAGGTCATGCCAGTGACAAAACCAATCAGCAGCCACATCGCGTGTTTCGCGGCTTTGCGCAGCAGTTTGTTGGCGCTCATCGGCGCCTTGTCGAGTTTGATGCGCTGGTTGCGGTCGCCTTCGGTGACCTTCTCGCACCACATGAAAATCCACGTCCATACGCTTTGCGGGCAGGTATAGCCGCACCAGACACGACCGGCGTACACGGTGATGAAGAACAGGCCGAACGCGGCGATGATCAACAAACCAGACAGCAGGATGAAATCCTGGGGCCAGAAGGTGGCGCCGAAGATGAAGAATTTGCGCTCGGGCAGGTTCCACCACACCGCCTGATGGCCGCCCCAATTCAGCCAGACCGTACCGAAATACAGCAGAAACAGCGCGGCGCCGCCCATCATCCGCAGGTTGCGGAACAGGCCGGTGAAAGCGCGGGTGTAGATTTTTTCTCGTGAGGCGTAAAGGTCAACGCTGTTGTTCGCGTTTTTGCTCGGTGGTGTGACGTCGTGTACCGGAATCTGGTTGCTCATCATTGCATCCCACGGCAGTGGAAAAATGCCTCGGTCGATACGTGCCAACCGCGGTCAAAAGGGGGTATTGCAGTGGCGCAATGATACGCCTGTCGCTCTAGCTCAAGGGTGCGACCTTTGGTCGCGTTGGGGGAAGAGCGTGAATGGTGTAGCGATTGCAGCAAAGCATGATGCAGGTCAATTGACTATAGACGATGGCTGTTGCCGGTATCGTGACAGCTGAGGAGGGCAGTGCAGGCACCGCCCTGTTTTCACTCACCGATCAAGGCAGTCGGCCACCGCCGAGGCTGTCGAGGCCACCACTGCCGCGCTTTCTATCAGCAGCGCTTTCGTTATCGACGGAACGCTTTTGTCTGTTCAGGTTATCAGTCGTGCCTGCCGAGTCATTCAGTTGTGTGGGTGCACCTTCCGGGATCGATGGTTCGGTGTTCAGGGTTTCGTCTTGTTGGGTCATTGCTCAGCATCCTTGTCTGAATTTTTTGCGGTACTAACTGCGTCACTGCAGTTGAGTCCAGACGTTATCGCTTGTCGGCGAATGTGCCCATCGAATTTCAATTGCCAAATATGAGCAGGCAACCGGCCAGTCACTCATTCCCATGGATTGATCAACGCCACACCGCTGGAAGCAAAATCAGCCACATTGCGCGTCACTACCGTCAGCCCGTGCACCAATGCCGTGGCGGCAATCAGTGCATCGCTTTCATTGGCGCTGTCCGGCACGTGCAGGCTGGCGCAGCGCAGGGCAACGGCGGCATCCACCGGCAGGATCCGCGCATCGAACGCCGGCATGACGTGACGCTTGAGCCAGTTGCGCAAAACCTTGCCCTGCACCGGGTCGCGGCGCTCCATGCGCAGGACGCCGGTTTCCAGCTCCTTCAAAGTAATCGCCGAGATAAACAGGCGAGGGGCAATCACGGTATTGGCCCAGGCCACCACGTTTTTATCGGCCTTGGGTTTGCGCAGTTCGGAAATCACATTGGTATCGAGTAAATACATTCAGGACAGATCCACAGGGCGGTGAGTGATCACGGCACGCTCGGCTTCGAACTCGATATCGGCCGCTTCGGGCATGACCAGGAGATCGACAATGCTTGCGTTAGTGCCGGTCAGTTTTTCGTACTCCTCAATGCTTAGCAGCACGTGGGCAGGCTTGCCACGGTCAGTGATGATTACCGGCCCCTGAAGCGCGGCTTTTTTGGCACTGCTTGTGTCCTGATTGAACTCACGGCTGGAAATGGTGGTGATGGCCATCATGAGGACCTCTCCCGAAAGATTTTGTAGGAACGTTACTACCGACTTGGAGATCCGACAACCTTCAATTGCAGCAGAGCGTCACCATTGGTCGAACACCGAAAGAACCAAACAAAACGGCCCCGCCAATGTGAGTTGGCGGGGCCGTTTTTTGTTTCAAGCGTAAGCCTTACTCGGCGTTCGCTTCCGGGGCTTTTTCACCGTGGGACAAGCTGTAAACGTACGCGGCCAGCAAGTGAACCTTGTCGTTCCCTTGCAGTTGTTCCTGCGCAGGCATCTGGCCCTGACGGCCGTAACGGATGGTCTGCTGCAATTGCGCGAAGCTCGAACCGTAGATGAACGCGGCCGGGTGAGTCAGGTTAGGTGCGCCCATCGCTGGCGTACCTTTGCCTTCCGGGCCGTGGCACGCCACGCAGTTGCCGGCGAACAGTTTCTGGCCGTTGGCGACATCCGCTTTGGTGCCTTCCGGCAGCTTGCGACCATCGAGGTTGCTCACCACGAACGCGGCAACGTCAGCAACGCCTTGCTCGCCGATCACTTCAGCCCAGGCCGGCATCACCGCGTGGCGACCGCCCATGATGGTGGTCTTGATGGTTTCCGGTTCGCCGCCCCAGCGCCAGTCGGCGTCGGTCAGGTTCGGGAAACCGTAAGCGCCCTTGGCGTCGGAACCGTGGCACACCGAGCAGTTGGAGGCGAATAAACGGCCCCCCATTTTCAGTGCTTGCGGATCCTTGGCGACTTCTTCGATCGGCATGGCGGCGAACTTAGCGAAGATCGGACCGAACTTGGCGTCCGAACGGGCCATTTCCTTTTCCCATTCGTGCACGCCGGTCCAGCCGGTCTGGCCGTTGGCGAACGCGGTCTGCTTGTCGTTATCGAGGTAGTTGTACCCCGGCAGCAGGCCTTTCCAGTTGCCCAGACCCGGGTACAGCACCAGGTAACCCAAGGCAAAAATGATGGTGCCGACGAACAGCATGAACCACCATTTTGGCAGCGGGTTGTCGTACTCCTCGATCCCGTCGAAGGAGTGCCCGACCGTCTCTTCCGTCTGCTCGCTGCGCTGGCCCTTGCGGGTCGACAGCAGCAGCCAGGTCAGGGAAAAGATCGTACCGAGACTGAGGACTGTGACGTACAGACTCCAGAATGTAGTCATTCTTTGTTACTCCTAGAAGCTTGCTCGACGTGCTTGATGGCTTCGGGATCATCCGCGAAAGGCAGCAAGGTCGCGTCTTCAAACTCCGACTTGCGCTTGGGGCTGAACACCCACAGCGCCAGACCGATGAAGGCCACCATCACAACAACGGTGCCCAGGCCACGAATCATCCCGATATCCATCTAAATCACCGTTTGCTTTTGATGATGGTGCCCAGGCCTTGCAGATAGGCCACCAGCGCGTCCATTTCGGTTTTGCCCTTCACGGCATCCTGAGCACCGGCGATGTCTTCGTCGGTGTAAGGAACGCCGAGCGTGCGCAAGACTTCCATTTTTTTGGCCGTCTCCTTGCCGTCGAGCTTGTTTTCCACGAGGAACGGGTACGCCGGCATTTTCGACTCAGGCACCACGTTGCGCGGGTTGTACAAGTGCGCGCGGTGCCAGTCATCGGAGTAACGCGCGCCGACACGGGCCAGATCCGGGCCGGTACGTTTGGAACCCCACAGGAACGGGTGATCCCAGACGCTTTCACCGGCCACCGAGTAGTGGCCATAGCGTTCGGTTTCAGCGCGGAACGGACGGATCATCTGCGAGTGGCAGCCGACACAGCCGTTGGCGATGTAGACGTCGCGGCCTTCCAGTTCAAGGGCGGGGCGTGGCTTCATGCCTTCGACCGGCTTGTTGGTGACGTCCTGGAAAAACAGCGGAACGATTTGAGTCAGGCCACCGATGCTGACGGCGATGACCATGAAGAAGGCCAGCAGGCCAATATTCTTCTCGACAGCTTCATGCTTCATCAGTGAGCTCCAACGACAGCGATCTGGGCGGCGGCTTCAGCTTCAACAGCGTTCGAGGCGCGCACGGTGCGCCATACGTTGTAAGCCATCAGGAACATGCCGCTGGCGAAGAAAGCACCGCCCAAGGCACGCACGATGTAACCCGGGTGGCTGGCTTGCAGCGCTTCAACGAACGAGTAGGTGAGGGTGCCGTCATCGTTGATTGCACGCCACATCAGGCCCTGAGTGATGCCGTTGACCCACATCGAAGCGATGTACAGCACGGTGCCGATGGTCGCGAGCCAGAAGTGCGCGTTGATCAGGCCGACACTGTGCATCTGCGCACGACCGAACAGTTTCGGGATCATGTGGTAGATCGCGCCGATCGAGATCATCGCCACCCAGCCAAGAGCGCCGGCGTGTACGTGGCCGATGGTCCAGTCGGTGTAGTGCGAGAGCGAGTTGACGGTCTTGATCGCCATCATCGGACCTTCAAAGGTCGACATGCCGTAGAACGCCAGCGAGACCACGAGGAAGCGCAGGATCGGGTCGGTGCGCAGCTTATGCCAAGCGCCCGAGAGGGTCATCATGCCGTTGATCATGCCGCCCCAGCTTGGTGCCAGCAGGATGATCGACATCGCCATGCCCAGCGATTGTGCCCAGTCCGGCAGTGCGGTGTAGTGCAAGTGGTGCGGGCCGGCCCAGATGTACAGGGTGATCAGTGCCCAGAAGTGCACGATCGACAGACGATACGAGTAGATCGGACGTTCGGCCTGTTTTGGCACGAAGTAGTACATCATCCCGAGGAAACCGGTGGTCAGGAAGAAACCTACGGCGTTGTGGCCGTACCACCACTGGATCATCGCATCGGTCGCGCCGGAGTAGGCGGAGTAGGACTTGAACAGGTTCACCGGCAGGGAAGCGTGGTTGACGATGTGCAACATCGCCGTGACGACGATGAAGGCACCGTAGAACCAGTTACCCACATAGATGTGCTTGGTTTTGCGCTTGGTGATGGTGCCGAAGAACACCAGACCGTAGGTGACCCAGACAATGGCCAGCAAAATGGCGATCGGCCATTCCAGTTCCGCGTATTCCTTGGTGGTGGTGTAACCCAGCGGCAAGGTAATGATCGCGCCGACAATGACCGCTTGCCATCCCCAGAAGGTGAAGGCCGCGAGGCTGTCGGAAATCAGTCGCGTCTGGCAGGTTCGCTGCACGACATAGTAGGAAGTGGCAAACAGTGCACAACCACCGAAGGCGAAAATCACCAGGTTTGTGTGCAACGGGCGCAGGCGTCCAAAGCTCGTCCACGGCAGACCGAAGTTCAACTCCGGCCAAACCAGTTGCGAGGCGATGAAGACACCGAGCCCCATGCCAAGGATCCCCCAGACCACCGTCATGATGGCGAACTGGCGGACTACCTTATAGTTATAAGCAGTCGGACTGATTGCTGTGCTCATTCTAAGGTTCCACGGTTTGGGTGTTTTATTAGGATTAAAATCGGCCGCAAGTATGCAGAGAGCAGGGGGTCATTGCAACGCGCCATGACCTGGGTCAATGCTTTCCAACGCTGATTCTGCGGCCTTTCCATGCGCCGCGTAAGGACAAAAATGCCCTCGAAAAAAAAGTCGCTGCGGATGAAAAAAGCGAGGGGTTCAGGTCGCTTGTAACGAGGTGTGTTCAAACGGCCGGTTTGGGTGACGAATGGCAATCGGCGCGACAGCCGGTATCTACTGGCCTTTGCGGCGAATCTGTCAGCTAATTCATCGAACACAACGCTCAGGATCGACCTGCAACCGGCATGAGCCAGTCCGCATCGAGCAAGCTTAGACCCGAATTCGGGGAACCGAAAGGCGAGGGTGTTAAGGGGTGCGACAATGCGTCGCAAAGGGGTGGGAAACTGCCGCACGGAGAATCGTGCGGCAGAGGTGTACGCAATGCTTACTTCTGGTTGTCTTCAGTAATCAGTTTTTCTGTATTCAATCCGTGGGTGAGGCTGTACACATAAGCCGCCAGCAATTGCACTTTATCGTTGCCCAGCAGCTCGTTTTGCGCCGGCATGTGACCCTGACGACCATGGCGAATGGTCTGCTCGAGTTGGGTCAGGCTGGTGCCATAGATAAATCCGGCCGGGTGCGTCAGATTCGGCGCGCCCATGGCTTCGGTGCCTTGGCCGGTCGCCCCATGACAGGCTACGCAGGTGGTGCTGAACGCCTGCTGGCCCGCTTGCAGGTCAGCCTTGCTGTCGGCGGGCAACGGCAATTTGGCCAGATCATGACGCACATACGCGGCCACGTTTTTCACCCCGGCCTCGCCCAACACTTCGCCCCACGCCGGCATCGCCGCGACCCGGCCACCCATGATGGTGGTCTTGATGGTCTCGGCGTCGCCGCCCCAACGCCAGTCGCTGTCGGCGAGGTTAGGGAAGCCGAACGCGCCTTTGGCGTCCGAGCCGTGGCACACCGAGCAGTTGGAAGCGAAGAGGCGGCCACCCATTTTCAGCGCCTGCGGATCCTTCGCCACTTCTTCCACCGGCATGGCGGCGAACCTGGCGAAGATCGGCCCGAACTTGGCGTCAGCCTTGCTCATTTCCTTTTCCCACTCGTGAACGCCGGTCCAGCCGTCCTCGTAACCCGGGAGGATGCCTTTCCAGTTGCCCAGACCCGGATACAGAATCAAATAGCCCACGGCAAATACCAGCGTGCCGGCGAAGAGCATGAACCACCACTGCGGCAGCGGGTTGTCGTACTCCTCGATGCCGTCGAAGCTGTGGCCCATGGTCTGGTCGACGCTGCCTTTGGTCTCGCCCCGGCGGGTGCCGATCAGCAACCACGTCAGGCCGATCAGGCTGCCGATGGTCAGTACGCAGATCCACGTACTCCAGAAGGTGGTCATGGCCGGGTACTCCTTGGTTCAGGTGCTTGGGTTGTTTCAAATGCTGGGGTCGTTTCGGGCTGTGGCTCGTCGGCGAACGGCAGCAGACGTGCTTCGGCGAACTCCGGGGTGCGCTTGCGGTTGAACACCCACAAGGTCAAACCGACGAACGCTACAAACACGACAACAGTGCCTAAACCACGGATCAGCCCTGCGCTCATTTCAAAGACCATCGTGCTCACCTCTTGCTCTTGATCGCAGTGCCAAGCACTTGCAGGTAGGCGACGAGCGCGTCCATTTCGGTCTTGCCCTTGAGGCTGGCCACCGCGCCGGCGATGTCATCGTCGGTGTACGGCACGCCGAGGGTGCGCATGACTTTGATCTTGGTTTCGGTGTGGCTGCTGTCGACCGCTTGCGTGACCAGCCATGGGTAGGCCGGCATTTTCGATTCCGGTACGACGTTGCGCGGGTTGTACAAGTGCGCACGGTGCCAGTCATCCGAGTAGCGCGCGCCGACCCGGGCCAGATCCGGCCCGGTACGTTTCGAGCCCCACAGGAACGGGTGATCCCAGACGCTTTCACCGGCCACCGAGTAGTGTCCGTAACGTTCGGTTTCGGCGCGGAACGGGCGGATCATCTGCGAGTGGCAGCCGACGCAACCTTCACGGATATAGATGTCGCGGCCTTCCAGTTGCAGCGCGGTGTAAGGCTTCATGCCTTCGACCGGTTTATTGGTGACGTCCTGGAAGAACAGCGGGACGATCTGGGTCAGGCCGCCGATGCTCACGGCAAGCACCATGAGCAACATCAGCAGGCCGACGTTCTTTTCAATCGTTTCGTGTTTCATGGCGGACTCCTCAGGCCATCTGCGCGGCAGCGACGACGTCAGCAGGCTGCGAGGCCCGCACGGTGCGCCAGGTGTTGTAAGCCATCAGGAACATGCCGCTGAGGAAGATCGCCCCGCCAATCAGCCGCACGATGAAGCCAGGGTGGCTGGCCACCAGGGTTTCGACGAAGGAATAGGTCAGCGTGCCGTCCTCGTTGATGGCGCGCCACATCAGGCCTTGCGCGATGCCGTTGACCCACATGGACGCGATGTACAGCACGGTGCCGATGGTCGCGAGCCAGAAGTGCGCGTTGATCAGGCCGATGCTGTGCATCTGCGCTTTGCCGAAAATTTTCGGGATCATGTGGTACAGCGCGCCGATGGAAATCATCGCTACCCAACCGAGCGCGCCGGCGTGGACGTGGCCGATGGTCCAGTCGGTGTAGTGGGAGAGGGCGTTGACCGTTTTGATGGCCATCATCGGACCTTCGAAGGTCGACATGCCGTAGAATGCCAGCGAGACCACGAGGAAGCGCAGGATCGGGTCGCTGCGCAACTTATGCCAGGCGCCCGAGAGGGTCATCATGCCGTTGATCATGCCGCCCCAGCTCGGTGCCAGCAGAATCAGCGACATCACCATGCCCAGCGACTGTGCCCAGTCCGGCAGCGCGGTGTAGTGCAAGTGGTGCGGGCCGGCCCAGATGTACAGGGTGATCAGTGCCCAGAAGTGCACGATCGACAGACGATACGAGTACACCGGACGCTCGGCCTGTTTCGGCACGAAGTAGTACATCATCCCGAGGAAACCGGCGGTGAGGAAAAAGCCTACGGCGTTATGGCCGTACCACCATTGCACCATCGCGTCGGTTGCACCGGCGTACACCGAGTAGGACTTGGTGAAACTCACCGGCAACTCAAGGTTGTTGACGATGTGCAGAATCGCCACGGTGATGATGAACGCGCCGAAGAACCAGTTGCCCACGTAGATGTGTCTGGTTTTGCGCTGCATGATCGTGCCGAAGAACACGATCGCGTAGGCGACCCAGACAATGGTGATCAGAATGTCAATCGGCCATTCCAGCTCAGCGTATTCCTTGGAGCTGGTGTAACCCATTGGCAGGCTGATGGCCGCCAGCAGGATCACCAGTTGCCAGCCCCAGAAGCAGAACGCGGCGATTTTCGGTGCGAACAATTGGGTCTGGCAGGTACGTTGCACCGAGTAAAACGAACTGGCGAACAGCGCGCAGCCGCCGAACGCGAAGATCACCGCGTTAGTGTGCAGCGGGCGCAGGCGGCCAAAACTGGTCCAAGGCAAATTGAAGTTGAGTTCGGGCCAGACCAATTGGGCCGCGAGAAAAACCCCGAGCCCCATGCCGACGATGCCCCACACCACCGTCATAATGGCGAATTGGCGGACCACCTTGTAGTTGTAGGCGGTACTGATAGAAGTGTTCATGGTTCCCCATCCACGGTTCAGCCGAAGTGAGCCCGCGCAAAAGACGCGGCGAATCCTTCGTCTGGAGTTATAGGCAGACTAAAAGCGAGGCAAGCATGGACAAACAGCACAAGGCCAGTATTGACGGGGATCAATGGGCGCAGTGCGTGCGTGATCATGGGTGGCTTTGGGATGCTGCTCATGGCGAAGCTGCGGCGACGTTGATCCTGGCTCACGGTGCTGGTGCGCCGATGGACAGCGACTGGATGAACGACATGGCTGGGCGCCTTGCTGCTCTTGGGATTAACGTGTTGCGCTTTGAGTTTCCGTATATGGCGCAGCGGCGGGTTGACGGTGGTAAACGTCCGCCCAATCCGGCGCCGAAGCTGTTGGAGTGCTGGCGTGAGGTGTTTGCTGTAGTGCGACGTCATGTCACTGGGGTTATGGCGATTGGCGGGAAGTCGATGGGGGGGCGGATGGCGAGTCTTTTGGCTGACGAATTGGGCGTGGATGCGTTGGTGTGTCTGGGGTATCCGTTTTATGCGGTGGGGAAGCCGGAGAAGCCTCGGGTTGAGCATTTGGCTTCTTTGCAGACGCGGACGTTGATTGTGCAGGGGGAGCGGGATGCGCTTGGCAATCGGGAGGCGGTCGAGGCTTACACGTTGTCACCGAGTATTGAGGTGACGTGGCTAGCGGTCGGCGATCATGATCTGAAGCCGTTGAAGGTTTCCGGGTTTACCCATGAGCAGCATTTGGCCAGCGCTGCGCAGAAAGTATCCGAGTTTCTCAAGGGTTCACGAAAATCCTGAACCGCATAAAGATCGGCTCCCTTTCCCCTCGCCCCCTTGGGGGAGAGGGCTGGGGTGAGGGGGATGGATATCAGCTGCGACATATTTTTTGAGTACATATCCATTGCTGCGGTAACGGCCGCTCAGGGTTCCGCCCTTACGGCGGGTCACTTTTTCCAGACGCCGAAAAAGTAACCAAAAAGGCTTGCTCCTACGTTCGGCCCGCTCGCTGGGGCTCGGGGTTCCTTCGCTCCGGGCTCCATCCGGGCGCATCGCCTCCGGTTTGCTGCGCTGCACCTCCTCTCGATGTGTTTGGCTGCGCCAAACGGTCGCTGCGCTCCCACCCCCGGATGAATCCCTCCACTCAGCCTTCCGATGTCGCTTGTGGATCAAGATCAAAATCTGCAGCCGAGCTTGCGCTCATCCTGTTGAGTGGGGCGGCTGCGCCGCGAATCCATGTAGGAGCTGCCGCAGGCTGCGATCTTTTGATCTTGATTTTGTAGGAGCTGAGCTTGCTCGCGAAGGCGGCTTGATAGCCGACCTGTCTTTTGCTGAATGCACCGGATCCCACTGTAGGAGCCAGCCTGCTGGCGATGGCGACCCGCCGAATCTCTATCAGATGTACTCAATTCGTGTGGGAGCTGGCTTGCCAGCGATAGTGACCTACCAGCCAACCCATCCCTAACCGGTGTAACAAATCCCACTGTGGGAGATTCTATGGTTGCGAACAACGTTTTTTAGGCAGTTTTGCTGACGTATGCTTTCTCGCTCTTCAGCAGCGCGTATGCAATACGCGCAAGTTTACGTGACAAAATCACCAGCGCTTCAGTGGTGGCCTTGCCCTTGTTTCGATGATGCTCATAGGTTTCCTTCCAGGCCGCTGTGCGGC
>NZ_JASCPK010000249.1:0-4462 GCF_029959385.1 Pseudomonas sp. PS01303 | reverse complement strand
TGTGGGAGCGAGCCTGCTCGCGAATGCGGTATATCAGTCGAGATTTAGGGTGACTGACCTAGCGCTTTCGCGAGCAGGCTCGCTCCCACATTGGCCCGCGACTTGACCACCAAATCGCAGGCACAAAAAAACCGTGCCCGGATCACTCCGGAGCACGGTTTTTTATTGCTGCGTCTTACTTGTTCACAGCGTCGGTCAGGCCTTTGGCCACAACCAGCTTGATCACTTTCTTCGCAGGGATTTCGATGGCAGCGCCAGTCGAAGGGTTACGGCCAGTGCGGGCAGGACGCTCGGTCACTTTCAGCTTGCCGATACCTGGCAAGGTGATTTCGCCGCCGTTTTCCAGCTGATCGGCAACGATTTGGCCCAGTTGGTCCAGAGCGTTACGCGCGGTGGTTTTCGGCGCGTCGATAGCTTCAGCGATGTCGGCGATCAGTTGGTCTTTAGTAAGAGCCATGTAGTGTTCCTTCCCTATCAAATTCATATGGATTGCAGAGTGCAGTGTCAGCCATCGAGCCCGATCTTCTGGATCTGGCACCCTCGGCGATAACCACGACGAGTCGGGTTATAGATACCGAAATCAGGGTTTGGTTCGACCTGACAAATGCTGATTGCACGCTTAACGCAGTGACTTCGCGTAAGACCGGGCAAAACTAGCACAGAGACAAGGAAATATCCGCCTCTAGCTACCCATTTGGTCAGCTTTATTGCTCTAAACCGCGAAAAAACTGCATAAGCCCGGTCGCACGCCCCGGTTTTGCCCTGCAAGCCCCCGTTTTTGCTGCCGCCAACGCAGTTTCCCGTTTATGTAGGAGCTGCCGCAGGCTGCGATCTTTTGATCTTATTTTTTAAAATTCCAGATCAAAAGATCGCAGCCTTCGGCAGCTCCTACAGGGAGTCTCGGCTGGAGAATCGGGTACACTTAGCGCTTTTTCGGGGGAGCCTGCCCTCCTCCCTTCCAACAGCCGAGAAGCCCATGCCGATCCGTCATTGCATCGTCCACCTGATCGACAAAAAACCCGACGGCACGCCCGCAGTTCTGCACGCCCGTGACACGGAACTGGCCGAGTCCGCGGCCATCGAGAACATGCTCGCCGACCTCAACGAGAGCTATAACGCCAAACAGGGCAAAGCCTGGGGCCTGTTTCACCCGGAATCCGGCGCGTTCCCGTTCAGCGGCTGGCTGAAGGAATACATGGAGGGCGGCAAGGACTTCACCGCATTCAGCAAAGTCGCGGTCGAGCACCTGCAGAAGCTGATGGAAGAGTCGAACCTGTCGGTCGGCGGCCACGTGCTGTTCGCGCATTATCAGCAAGGCATGACTGATTACCTGGCGATCGCCCTGCTGCACCACAGCGAAGGCGTGGCGGTGACCGATGAGCTGGACGTGACCCCGTCGCGCCACCTCGACCTCGGCCAGTTGCACCTGGCGGCGCGGATCAACGTCTCCGAGTGGCAGAACAACAAACAATCGAAGCAGTACATCTCATTCATCAAGGGCAAGAATGGCAAAAAGGTCTCGGAATACTTCCGCGACTTTATCGGCTGCCAGGAAGGCGTCGACGGCCCGGGCGAGACGCGCACGCTGCTCAAGGCCTTCAGCGATTTCGTCGAGAGCGAAGACCTGCCGGAAGAGTCGGCCCGCGAGAAAACCAAGACCCTGGTCGATTACGCCAGCAGCCAGGCCAAACTCGGCGAGCCGATGGGCCTGGAAGAACTCTCCGAGCTGATCGACGAAGAGCGCCCGAAAGCCTTCTTCGATCACATCCGCAATAAGGACTACGGCCTGTCGCCAGAGATTCCAGCGGACAAACGCACTTTGAATCAATTCCGCCGCTTCACCGGCCGCGCCGAAGGCCTGTCGATCAGCTTTGAAGCGCACCTGCTGGGCTCGAAGATCGAGTACGACGAAGAGGCTGGCACCCTGGTCATCAAAGGTTTGCCGACGTCGCTGACCGATCAGCTGAAGCGGCGCAACTGATGCTCGCCAATGTGCTGAAGAAGGTCGCGCTGGTTCTGCTGGTGGTCGTGGTGTATCAGAATTGGGGCAAGATCGAGCGGGTGTTCAATCCGTCGCAGATGGTTGCCGAGCAAACGCGGGCGCAAGCCAACGTCGTGCTCTACGCCACCGACTGGTGCGGTTACTGCAAACAGACCAAGCGTTTTCTCGACAGCAAGGGGATTCCATTCAAGGAGTTCGACATCGAGAAGGATGCCGATGCGCGCAAGGCATATGAGGCATTGGGTGGACGCGGGATTCCGTTGATTGATGTCAACGGCACCTTGATTCGCGGGTTTGACCCGGACGAAATCCTCGCCGCCCTGAAATAAAACTCTGTAGGAGCAAGGCTTGCCCGCGAAGTACGATAACCCGGTTTGTCAGAGACACCGCGTCATCGTTCTTCGCGAGCAAGCTTTGCTCCTACAGATTTAGCGGGCTTCGATGCGGAAACCGAAGCGTGGAAAGTGCACGTGCACCACGCCGCCGCGCTCGTCTTCGCGACGAATGATCAGCTCTTCGCTACCGGCAAACAGCAACTCACCGACCACTGGATCAACACCGTAATCCGTCGCCGAGATCGCCACTTGCTGGCCTGCCTTGAAACCATTCGGGTCGATGAACTGCTCTTTCGGCAGATCCACTGGCGTCGCGCTACGGGCAACCTCCAACGCCTCCTCAGCAGTCATCGCACTCGACGCGCCATGACCAAAGCCCAGCACTCGACCCAACCAGGCAGAAACAGCCGGATACTCATCCACCAACGGCGCGGTGACGTGAGTCGCTTTGAGGAACCACAGCGGATGCGCCAGCGCGAAGTCGGCAATCGACGGCTCGCCGAACAGGAAGTCGCCCTGTTCGCGCTGCAGTTGTTGCTCCAGACGCAGCATGATCGTCGGCCATTGATGCTTGGCCTGCTCAGCGGACAGACGTGTGGCACTGCCACCCGAGAACAAACCGGCGCGGTCAGCCATAAACGCCTTGATCGCTTCCGGCGGCAGCTTGCCGAAACGCACGGCTACCGATTCCGGCTGAAACACCAGGCTCACCGCATGTTGAAACACCACCGAATCAACCCAGGTGGCGAAACTCGCGGTGGTCATTTCCTGGCCTTCAGGGAAGAAGCTCGGCAGGGCTTTTTCCTGCTCCAGGCGACGGGCGATCAGTGAAGTGTCGCAGTAGATGTCGGCGCCGATTTGCAGCACCGGGGTTTTGCGATAGCCGCCAGTCAGCGCGGTCAGATCCGGCTTGGGCATCACTGGCGAAATGTGCACCGAGCGCCACGACAGGCCTTTGAAACCCAGCAGCAGGCGGGCCTTCTCGGCAAATGGAGAGGTCGGGTAATGATGCAGAATCAACTCGGACATGCTCGGCTCCGCCGCTCAGAAAGTGAGCCGGCAGCTTAGCGTGCATTTGCTTAGCAGCCTACAGATCTGGCTGATGGGAACCGATCAGTCAGATTGATAAGACGCGACCAGGCATTCCTTGGCGCTCTTGCGCAGTTTTTTGATCAGCCGCTCCTGACGCAAAGCATCGCTTTTATCGCGACAAAGCTCGGTGTACACCAACGCCATCGCCGGGCTGGAAAGGAAGAACCGCGCGCCTTTGCCGCTTTGGTGCTTGGCGAAACGGCGCACCGGGTCATCGCTGATGCCGCAGTACAGCGAACCGTTGGCCGCGCGAACGAGGTAGACGAACCAGGACTTGCTCACCGGTTCGGCCACATCGACAGATTTTTCGCTAAGGCTGGTCACTTTGGGATCAAGGCGTGTAGGAAACAGGTCGCGATCTTATCAGCGACCGGCCTGAAATGCCTTCAGTCCCTTCAACGCCTGCGCACGCACAGCGTTGCGTACCAGGGGCGTCCAGCCCAGCAGCAGACCTTTGAAACCCAGAGCCTGACGCGACCAGCGCCACAGATCGAAATGGTCGTGGTGCTCGCAGATCTTGCCGTCACGGAAGACGAAACGGGCCTGGATATCGTTGATCACAACGTTGCCGGTCTGGCTGAACAGGTAGGTCGCGACCCAGTGCGCACCGCCGCTGCGCTCATCAGCGCGGACGTTGTCGAAGGTCAGGGAGAAGTCTTTGGCGCGGGTGGTGAGCATGCGCCACATGTCGCCGGCATCGCGCCCGCGCAGTTCGCCGAAGGCCGGATCGCTGAACACCACGTCATCGGTGTAGCACGCGGCCATGGCCTCGGCGTCCAGACGTTTGAAGGCTTCGTAGAAGCGGGTGATCAACGCGCTGTGGGCTTCGCTCATGGGCAATCTCCAAAATAGGTACAGATTGCCAGCACGATAATCCGCAATACGAAGAAACACTATCGGCATTCGTAAACCGAATACCATCCAAGATCTTAAAGGCGCCCCAAAAACTGTGGGAGCGAGCTTGCTCGCGAAGAGGCCGGCACATTCAACATGATCTGTGCCTGAACCACCGTCTTCGCGGGCAAGCTCGCGC
>NZ_JASCPK010000248.1:0-4495 GCF_029959385.1 Pseudomonas sp. PS01303 | reverse complement strand
GAGCAAGCCCGCTCCCACATTGGTTTTGTGTACGCCACAGATCCAATGTGGGAGCGGGCTTGCTCGCGAAGGGGCCAGTCAGACCCATACAGATCTCTAATCTTCTTTCTTCATCAACCCGGCCAGCGCGGCAAACGGGTTATGCGTGGCCTTGGCGATCTTCGGCGTGCTCAGCGAGCCTTCGCTGAAGTACTGCTGATCGGTATAACGCGAGTGCTCGTTATCGTGGCAGTACAGGCACAACAGCTCCCAGTTCGAGCCGTCCTGCGGGTTGTTGTCGTGGTTGTGATCGCGGTGGTGCACGGTCAGTTCGCTCAGGCGTTTGCCGGAAAATTCACGGGTGCAGCGGCCACAGACGTGCGGGTACATCTTCAGGGCTTTGTCGCGGTAGCCCATTTCCTTGTCGCGCTGGTTGTCGGCGAGGATGCGATCCAGCTTCGACGTGTTGGTTGGGGTGGACGAACTCATGGGTTCACCTTTGTAAAAGACTAATGACGGTTATGCGCAGAGTTTAGCTCAGCCTTTGAGCTTCTCGGCAATCCAGATCGTGTGGCGCGTGCCCTTGTTGCCGTGGGCGAAGACCTGGACTTCTTCGGCCTTGAAACCGGCCTTCTTCAATTTGTCGGAAAACAGCCGATCAGCGCTGGCCGACCACACCGCCAACACGCCTTTCGGGCGTAGGGCCTTGGCGCAGGCATTCAGACCAGCGGCGGAATACAGCCAACTGTTGGCTTTCTGGGTCAGACCTTCGGGGCCGTTGTCGACGTCAAGCATGATTGCGTCGAAACCATTCGGCTCGCTTTGCAGCACTTTGGCCACGTCTTCCTGACGGATGACGGTGCGCGGATCCAGCAGCGGACGACCGGACTTCTCGCCGAGCGGGCCACGGTTCCACTCGACCACGCCGGGCACCAATTCGGCGACCACTACTTCAGCGGTCTTGCCCAGATGCTTGAGCGCGGAGGCGAGGGTGAAGCCCATGCCCAGACCGCCGATCAGCACCCGCGAATCCGGCCGCCCGGCGACTTTGCGGCAGGGAATCTCGGCCAGCGCATCTTCGGAGCCGTGCATGCGCGTGTTCATCAATTGCCCGCCGTCGCCGCCCTGAATCTTGATGACGAAGTCCTCGCCATACTCGAACAGGCACAGGGCACCGCCGCTTTCGGGGATCGGGGTGGTGTCGAGCAGAACGAAACGTTTCATGGAAATCTCTACAAGGGGGAAGGCAAGCGGGCCCGTTGGGAGTAGCCTGAGCGCAGACTAGAGGCCAAACGGAGCCCTTGATGAAGCGCACCATTCTAACGGTCATTGCCCTGGCCGCGCTCTCGATTACTGCAGTGCAGGCGCAGCAGACCATTCCGGTCAGCCCGACGCCGCAGCCCGGCGCGCCCGGTACCGCAACACCGACACCTTATCCGCAGATCACGCCGATCAACATTCCCAAATCGGGTGCCGGCAGTGGCAGCCCGCCGCTGGTGCCGATTGAAATGCCGACTCCGCCGAGCAAGGATCAGCCAGTGCCGGGCATTGAACCGAGCGGCAGCAAGGCCAAATCGCCTGGCGGTTAGACCTGTTGTGCCGCCAGTTGGCCGTCGGCCATGCGCAGGCGTTTCGACAGCGAGACGGCGAGGGCGCGGATGATCTTCGCGGCGATCTTCGGCGCGTCGTTGAGCATTTTTTCCAGCGAATCCTTGCCGAGGTTCAACAGTTGGCAGTTGCTCGCAGCGATGCAGGTGGCCGAGCGGCGTTCACCATCGAGCACTGCCATTTCACCGAAGGCGCGACCGCTGCGCAGGGTGGCCATGGTGATGACCTGGCCGTCGGGCCCGGTTTTCTGCACAGCGACCTGACCGGTGTGGAGGATGCACATGAAACTGCCGGCATCGCCCTCGCGGAATATCGCCTCGCCTTCCGCCACGGTGCTGATGCTGAAGTAGCCCGAGGCGGCGGCGAAGTCGGCCAGTTGCAATTGATCGAACAGGCCACAGTCCATCAGCCAGTCGCGGATTTCATTGTTCAGGAAGGTTGGTTCTGACATGTCGGTGCGGTCTTTATTGTTTTCACATTTCAAGGCTATACACGGATCCCGTAGGAACGGGCTTTTGTGGCGAGGGGATTTATCCCCGATGGGCTGCGAAGCGGCCCCAAATCTTGCCAGCGCGATTCTGCTGAAACTCCGCGATGACCGAATTTGCGACTGCTGCGCAGCCGATCGGGGATAAATCCCCTCGCCACAATGGGCAGTTTTCACAAGGGATCTGTGGGTATCGGCCACAAGGGTCTGGAGTTAAGACCCAAGTGACCGACGGAGTTCCTCAGGCCAGGCCCAAAACCTTGAAGACAAATGCATATTCGAGCGCTACGTCACGTAATCCCTGATAACGCCCGCTCATTCCGCCATGCCCGGCGCCCAGCTCAGTCTTGAGCAGCAGCACGTTGTCGTCGGTTTTGCTCGCGCGCAGTTTCGCCACCCACTTGGCTGCTTCCCAATACTGCACGCGGCTGTCGTTGTAGCCGGCGATCACCAGTGTCGCGGGATAGGCCTGCGCAGTGACGTTTTCGTACGGCGCGTAAGCCTTGATCCGCTCGTAAACTTCCGGCTCTTCAGGGTTGCCCCACTCGTCATATTCGGTGACGGTCAGCGGCAGCTCCGGGTCGAGCATGGTGTTGAGCACGTCGACGAACGGCACTTCGGCAATCGCCACGCCGAACAAATCCGGACGCTGATTCAATACCGCGCCAATCAACAGGCCACCAGCGCTGCCGCCGCTGATCGCCAGTTTTTCGGCCGTGGTGATGCCGTTGAGGATCAAAAACTCGGCGCAAGCAATGAAGTCGCTGAAGGTGTTCTGTTTGTGTTCCTGCTTGCCAGCGCGATACCAGGCTTCACCCAGCTCACCGCCGCCACGCACGTGGGCGATGGCGAAGGCCATGCCGCGATCGAGCAGACTCAAACGCGCGTGGGAAAACCATGGATCAAGGCTCGAGCCGTAAGCGCCGTAACCGTACAGATACAGCGGCACCGGTTTGCCGAGCATTTCGCGTTTCATCACCAGGCTGATCGGCACTTGCGTACCGTCCGGCGCTGTGGCCCACAGGCGCTGGCTGACGTAAGCGTCGGCGTCAAACGGGCCGAGCACCGGGGTTTCCTTCAGCACAGTTTGTTCGCCAGTGGCGAGGATCAACTGGCGCACCTGAGCCGGACGGTTCAACGCTTCATAGCGCAGACGAATGCGATCACTCTCGAATTCCAGGCTGTTTTGCACATAGAGGCTGTAGGCCGCGTCTGGTAATTGCACGCGATAAGGCGCCAGGCCTTGTGGGTGAACTTCGATGATCGGCAGGCCACCTTCGCGCAGGCTCAAAGTCATGGCTTCGGTGTTGAGGCTGACGCCGTCGAGCATCACCGTGTCGCTGTGCGGGATCAGGTTCTGCCAGTCGGCTTCGGTCGGCGCAATGCCGGTGTCCGGCGCCTGATACAGCGCGTAGTTGATGCCGTCGCGGTTGGTGCGGATAAACCATGTCCACGTGCCATCGAGCAGGCCGTGGTCGACGTCGTATTCGTGATCTTCGACGCGCGGCGCCAGGCAGGTAAACGGCAGGTGCGGCTGATTGGCATCGAGCACCCAGACTTCGCTGGTGGTCTTGCTGCCCAGCGACAGCAGCAATTGCTGCTCGGAGCTGGAACGGTAGCAATGCAGGAAAAAGCGACCGTCCGGCTCAGTGAAGACTTCTTCAGCGGCGGTGCCGTCGAGGCGATAGCGCAACAGTTTGTGGGGGCGATGGGTGTCGTCGAGTTCGCCGAAGAACAGGGTCAGGCTGTCGTTGGCCCAGGTCATGCTGCCGTCGCAGTCTTCGAATTCCAGCTCACTGACCTTGTCGTTGGACAGTTCTTTGACGAACAGCGTGTAGATCTCATCGCCGGTGGCGTCGACGCTGTAGGCCAGCCGCTGATGATCGGGGCTGATGCTGAACGCGCCCAGCGAGAAGAACCCGCCATTGGCCAGTACGTTCGGGTCGAGCAACAGTTGTTCGCGACTTTCGTCGAGGGTCAGGCTGTCGTCGGCCGGACGCGGGCAGCGGTAGTGCCGCGCGTATTCGTCGCCAGCGGTGGTGCGCGTGTAATACAGGTACGGGCCCCATGGCGAGGGCAGGGACAGGTCGGTTTCGAGAATCCGGCCCTTGATCTCTGCGAACAGGGTTTCGCGCAATTCAGCCTGATCGGCGGTTTGCGCTTCCTGATAGCCGTTTTCAGCCTTGAGGTAATCGAGTACTGCGTCGGTGTCGCGTTCCTGCAGCCAGGCATACGGGTCGGCGCCGGGCGCCTTGTGGGCAATCGGAGCACTGCTGACTTTGGCGGATTGGGGCATGGAAGGCTCTCGAACAATGTACGGAATAGGGGTTTTCGCAGATCCTGGAAACACTGCAACCTCTGTAGGAGTGAGCCAGCTATCGATTATTCCCGGAGCTTAAAAAAAAAATACGCCTGGCAGTA
>NZ_JASCPK010000247.1:0-4547 GCF_029959385.1 Pseudomonas sp. PS01303 | reverse complement strand
CGCGAAGGCGGTGTGTCATTCAAAGTAGTTGTTACTGTTACACCGCATTCGCGAGCAGGCTCACTCCTACAGTTGGAAATTTGTTGTCAGGAAATATGCGTATGACTCAACACCACGCCGAACTCCTCATGTACACCGCCCCCGAGCCCATCCGTGTGGCCAACGAGCGCTGGCTCGCGCGCATCCTTGAACACCTCGGTCACACCCGTCTGAGCGCTGAAGACCTGTCACTGCGCGAACTCTGGCTATCCCCCAATCTGCTGCTCACACAAACCTGCGGCTACCCATTGATGACGGCATTAAAAGGCCAGGTTCGAGTGATCGGCCGCCCACGCTACGAACTCCCGGACGCCAGTGCCGGCAACCATTGCAGCCTGATCCTCAGCCGCGCTGATGACCCACGCAAAACCTTGCCAGCCTTTCGCGACAGTCGCGGCGTGATCAACAGCGACGACTCCAACAGCGGCATGAACCTGTTGCGCCAACGCCTCGCCCCGTTGCATCGCGCTGGGCAATTCTTCTCCACGGTCGGCATCAGCGGCGGTCACCGTGAAAGCCTGCGCTGGTTGCGTGAAAAGCGCGCAGATCTGGCCGCCATCGACAGCGTCACCTACGCCTACCTCGCGCAGCATGCGCCTGAGGAAGTCAGGGGGTTACGTGTTGTTGCGCGCAGTGCGTTCAGTCCGACGTTGCCTTTTATCACCGTCGCCAGTGCTACGGACGAACAGATCGAGCGGCTGCGACAAGTGATGAATCAGTCGTTGCACGAACTTCCGGATGTTGTGCAAACGTTGGGATTGCCTGAAGTACTGGCGGCGGGTGAGGGTGATTATCAGGTGGTGCTCGACTATCAGCGTGAGGCTGAGGAGTTGGGGTATGGCTGCTTGCGTTGAAAGATCGCAGCCTTCGGCAGCTCCTACAGGGATCGCGTTCCGGGCTGCGATCTTTTGATCTTGTATTCCATAATCGAATATAAAAATGAAATTTAAATATTATTAATGCATAAGGCGCCTTGCTACGATCGCGCCACCGGAACACCGGACATTCAGCGACCCCTAACCCAGGAGCCCCTATGTCCGGCGCCGACCTTTCCCATCGCCAACACCTGGCCGGCCTGTTCCGCGCCCATCATCACTGGCTTTGCACCTATCTGCGTCGGCATCTGCACGACGCGGCGAGCGTTGAAGACATCGCCGCCGAAACCTTCGCGCAACTGCTTGAATCATCATCCCTGACCGCCATCCGCGAACCCCGCGCCTTGCTCACCACCGTCTCCCAACGTCTGCTTTATCAGCACTGGCGCCGTGCGGATCTACAGCGTCGGCATCAGCTACAGGTCGATGAGGAGGGCACCGCGTCGCCCGAGCATCTCGCGCAACTGTCGCAAACCCTGAAACGCCTCGATCACACCCTGCAACGCCTGCCCGGCAAAGTCCGTTCGACCTTTCTGCTCGCCCGCGTCGATGGCCTGACCTACCCGCAAATTGCTGCCGAACTGGGCATCTCCCAGCGTTCGGTGAGCGTGTACATGACCCGTTCCCAAGCCCTGTGCGATCGCCACAGCGCCAACCAATTCCTACAAGACAAGAGGTCTGCATGAGATCGATCAAAACCCTGCTCGGCGGTTCGCTGCTGGCGCTGAGCCTGAGCGTCGGCGTTGTTTCAGCGGCGGAGAAAACCGCGCCGATTCACTTCGGTGACATCACCTGGGAGAGCGGCAGTTTCATCACCGAAGTGCTGCGCCTGATTGTCGAAAAAGGCTACGGCTACCCAACCGATACGCTGCCGGGCAGCACCGTCAGCCTCGAAGCAGCGTTGGCAAAAAACGATATTCAAGTGATCGGCGAAGAGTGGGCCGGGCGCAGTCCGGCGTGGGTCAAGGCTGCTGCTGAAGGCAAAGTATTCGGCCTCGGCGATACAGTGAAAGGCGCTACCGAAGGCTGGTGGGTGCCGGAGTACGTGATCAAGGGCGACCCCGAGCGCGGCATCAAACCCTTGGCGCCGGAATTGAAATCGGTGGCGGATCTGCCGCGCTACAAAGACGTGTTCCGTGATCCTGAAGACCCGAGCCGTGGGCGTTTCCTCAACAGCCCGACGGGTTGGACGTCGGAGATCGTCAACACTCAGAAGCTCAAGGCCTATGCGCTCAACGACAGCTTCGTCAACTTCCGCACCGGCTCCGGCGCGGCGCTGGATGCCGAGGTGGCGTCGTCGATCAAACGTGGCAAACCGGTGCTGTTCTACTACTGGTCACCAACGCCGCTGCTCGGGCGTTTCAAACTGGTGAAACTCGAGGAACCGCCGTTTGATGCCGAAGCCTGGAAGACCTTGGCCGATGCCAATAATCCGAATCCCAAAGGCACGCGGTCGATGCCGGCGAGTCTGGCGATTGGCGTGTCGGCGCCGTTCAAGGCGCAGTACCCGGAGCTGGTGACGTTCTTTGAAAAGGTCGACTTGCCGATAGATCTGTTGAACCAGACGCTGGCGGGGATGAGTGAAAAACGTTTGCAACCGAGGGTGGTGGCGCAGGCGTTTTTGCGCGATCAGCCGCAGGTGTGGAAATCGTGGGTGCCAGCAGAAGTGGCTACCAAAGTCAGCAACAGCCTCTAATTCCCAACGCCGCCCCCTGTAGGAGCTGTCGAAGGCTGCGATCTTTTGATCTTGAAAAAATCAAAGTCCAAAGATCGCAGCCTTCGGCAGCTCCTACAGGGGGCTGTTCATTTTCCGCTGAACCGATTCTTGTGCAAAAAGTCCTCACTACTGGCCGACTAGTGGCCTTGCGCAAGGTTTTGCGCTAGCTATGCTGCTCTGTAACTAACTATGTCGACCGTGCACGGTTAGTCTGCAAATTCATGCTGCCAGAGTGCGCAACCCAAGGCACCGACACTGAACCAACAAGGAGCATTTTTTAAATGGAAGTTCTTCAACGCGTTAGGGCTGGCCCGCGAGCGGGCTATCAAGAGAAGGATGTCTTGATTAGAGCGTCGCTGCATGGACTCTCCGATTGACCATCATTTATCACCTGACAACTTCCTCCCGTGGAGGAATGCGTGTGCCTGTTCTTTGGAACGTAGTGGTGGATCGTGAAAGACCTGAACTTTCATCAAATCAAAAGTCCGCGCGGAAGGTGATACAACCATGTTTAACCTACATCACAAGGCTGACCTGCTGGAAATCGAACGATTCAGCTGTGCCTTGACCGAGGCCAATGCCAAGTTGGCCGCGATCAGCCGTTCGATGGCGATGATCGAATTCACCCCCGACGGCATCGTTCTGGATGCCAACGAAAATTTCTGTAAAACCATGGGCTATGGCGCCGATGAAGTGCGCGGCAAACATCACCGGATCTTCTGTGAGGAAGCGTTTTATCGCAGCGAGGAATACGCCAAGTTGTGGCGCGACCTGGCCCGTGGTGAACCGATCAGCGGGACGTTTCTGCGCTTGAACAAAAGTGGCAAGGAAGTATGGCTTGAAGCCAGTTACATGCCGGTGTATGGCCCGGACAAGCAAGTTAAAAGTGTCATCAAAGTGGCGTCCGACATTACCGCGCGGATCAACAAAGAGCATGAAGAAGAAGCCATGCTCGCGGCGATCGGTCGCTCGATGGCCGTGATCGAGTTCACTCCGGAAGGCAATGTCATCACCGCCAACGACAACTTTCTCAAGACCATGCAGTACGCGCACAACGAAGTCGTCGGGCATCACCACAGCATGTTCTGCCACCGCAGCGAATCCGAATCGTCGCAATACAAAGCTTTCTGGGCTTCGCTCAATCGCGGCGAATATCACTCGCACCGTTTCGAGCGCAAGAACAAGTCCGGGCACATGGTTTACCTCGAAGCCTCGTACAACCCGCTGTTTGATGCCAAGGGCCGCTTGTACAAAGTGGTCAAGTTCGCCAGCGACATCACTCAACAAATGACCACGCTGCAGAACGCCGCGGAATCGGCCCACAGCACCTCGGTACAAAACGACGCCTGCGCGCAAAAAGGCTCACAAGTCGTGCAGCAAACGGTGCAGATCATTCAGGACATTTCCCGCGACCTCAACGAAGCGGCAGTCAGCATCGATGCGGTGAGCAAACAGTCAGACATCATCGGCACCATCGTCCAGACCATTCGCGGGATTGCCGATCAGACCAACCTGCTGGCGCTCAACGCCGCGATCGAAGCGGCGCGTGCCGGCGAGCACGGGCGCGGGTTTGCCGTGGTGGCGGATGAGGTGCGAAGTCTGGCGGCAAGAACGAGTCAGGCTACTTTAGAGATCGTCGATGTGGTGCGCCGCAACCACGACCTGTCGCTGAGCGCGGTGTCGAGCATGCAGTCGAGTCTCAGCCGTACCGGACTTGGTGTGGAGCTGGCGAACGAGGCGGGGGCAGTGATTCAGGAGATTCAGCAAGGTTCACGTCATGTAGTCGATGCCATCAGCCAGTTCAACGAAACCCTGCAACTGAACTGACATTACACCGCCCCCTGTAGGAGCTGCGGCACGCTGCGATCTTTTGATCCTGATCTTTTAAATTCAGATCAAAAGATGAGGATCAAAAG
>NZ_JASCPK010000246.1:0-4622 GCF_029959385.1 Pseudomonas sp. PS01303 | reverse complement strand
GTGTCAGCCAATATTGATGTCGACTGACATGCCGCCTTCGCGAGCAAGCTCGGCTCCTACAGGGGATTTGAGTCAGGCATGAAAAAGGCGCGCCATCCGGGTGGATGGCGCGCCTTTTTTTGTGACGGTTGCGGTTTAGCTGCCCGCGACGGTCATCCGTTCGATCAACACCGAACCCGTGCGAATGTTGCTGCGCAGTTCCAGGTCGTTACCCACCGCGACGATCTGCTTGAACATGTCGCGCATGTTGCCGGCGATGGTCACTTCCTGCACCGCGAACTGGATTTCGCCGTTCTCGACCCAGAAACCCGCCGCGCCGCGTGAATAGTCGCCGGTGACCATGTTCAAGCCATGGCCCATCAATTCGGTGACGAGCAAACCACGGCCCATGCGCTTCAACAGCGCCGCCTGGTCTTCGTCGCCATGGGTGACGAACAGGTTGTGCACGCCGCCGGCGTTAGCGGTGCTCGGCATGCCGAGTTTGCGCCCGGAATACGTGCCGAGGATGTACGAGACCAACTCGCCCTTTTCGACGAACGGTTTGGCGTACGTCGCCAGACCATCGCCGTCATAGGCCGAACTGCCCATGGCGCGCATCAGGTGTGGACGCTCGTCGATGGTCAGCCATTCCGGGAACAGCTTCTGCCCCAGCGTGCCTTCGAGGAACGACGATTTGCGATACAGGCTGCCGCCGGAGATCGCCGAAAGGAAACTGCCGAACAAGCCACCGGCCAGTTCTGCGGAGAACAGCACCGGCACTTCACAGGTTGGCACCGGACGCGCGCCCAAACGGCTCGCGGCCCGTTGCGCAGCTCGCTGACCAATGCTCACCGGATCCGCCAGCAACGAGCCCTGACGGCTGACGTCATACCAATAATCGCGCTGCATCTGGCCGTCGGCCTCAGCGATCATCACGCAGCTCAGACTGTGTCGGGTCGACGCGTAACCACCAATAAAACCGTGGCTGTTGCCATAAACGCGGCAGCCTTGGTGAGTGCTGAGGGTGGTGCCATCGGCATTTTTGATCCGCGCATCGGCATCGAACGCCGCCGCTTCGCAGATCAACGCCTTCTCGATCGCCTGTTCCGGGGTGATGTCCCATTCGTGGAACAGGTCGAAATCCTTCAGATCCTTGGCCATCAGCGCGGCATCGGCCAGGCCAGAGGCTTCGTCTTCAGAGGTGTGCTTGGCAATCGCCAGCGCCGCCGCGACGGTTTCGCGAATCGCTTCTGGCCCGGTGGCTGACGTGCTGGCCGAGCCTTTGCGCTGACCGACGTACAGCGTGATGCCAAACCCCTGATCGCGGTTGAATTCGACTGTTTCGACTTCGCGCTGACGCACGGAAGTGGACAAGCCCTGCTCCAGCGATACCGCGACTTCACAGGCGCTGGCGCCCTGACGTTTGGCTTCGGCGATGATCTGCTCGACCTGTTCCTGCAGTGCCGGCAATGCCTGCGGGCCGACGCTTTCAACTGCACTCATGCTCATCTCCACTCAAATTCTGCTTTCGGCTGGGGCCATCGAGCGACCGGGCCGGACAAGCGGCCCCCGACTGGTTATCATGGCGGCGTTTCTTTGCGGACTGCCACCATGGTTGATTCTTACGACGACTCCCTCGATACGGGAGAAAAAAGCAAATCTCAGGTCAAACGCGAGCTGCATGCTCTGGTTGACCTTGGCGAGCGCCTTACAACACTCAAGCCTGACTTGATCGCAAAACTGCCACTGACCGACGCCATGCGCCGGGCCTTGGCCGATGCGCCCAAGCACACCGCGAATATCGCGCGGAAACGGCATTTGCAGTTCATCGGCAAACTGATGCGCGACCAGGACACTGACGCGATTCTGACCTTGCTCGATCAACTCGATGCCTCCACTCGCCAATACAACGAGCGTTTCCATAACCTGGAACGCTGGCGCGATCGCCTGATCGCGGGCGACGATGCCGTGCTGGAAAAATTCGTCGTCGAGTACCCGGACGCCGACCGCCAGCAATTGCGTTCCCTGATCCGTCAGGCTCAGCACGAGGTTGCGCAAAACAAACCTCCTGCTTCCAGCCGCAAGATCTTCAAGTACATCCGTGAGCTGGACGAGACTCAACGCGGCCTGCGTTGATCTCATCCCTGTAGGAGCTGCCGAAGGCTCGGGCCGCGATCGGACGATCTTTTGATCTTTAAAAACAAAGATCGCAGCCTGCGGCAGCTCCTACACACGTTTCTTATGCGCCCGTACCACCGACGGTGATCGCATCGATTTTCAGCGTCGGCTGACCCACGCCCACCGGCACCGACTGCCCATCCTTGCCGCACGTCCCCACACCGCTGTCCAGCGCCAGATCGTTACCGACCATCGACACCCGGCTCATCGCCTCAGGGCCGTTGCCGATCAACGTCGCGCCTTTGACCGGCGCGGTGATCTTGCCGTCTTCGATCAGGTACGCCTCGCTGGTGGAGAACACAAACTTGCCGCTGGTGATGTCGACCTGACCGCCGCCGAGGTTGGCGCAGTAGATGCCCTTCTTCACCGACGCGATGATTTCCGCCGGATCGCTTTCGCCACCGAGCATGTAGGTGTTGGTCATCCGCGGCATCGGCAAGTGCGCGTAAGATTCACGACGACCATTACCGGTACGGGCCACGCCCATCAGACGCGCATTGAGCTTGTCCTGCATGTAACCCTTGAGCACGCCGTTTTCGATCAGCGTGGTGCACTCGGTCGGCGTGCCTTCGTCGTCGACACTCAGCGAACCGCGACGGCCGCTCAAGGTGCCGTCATCGACGATGGTGCAAAGCTTCGAGGCAACCATTTCGCCCATGCGCCCGCTGTAAGCCGAACTGCCCTTGCGGTTGAAATCGCCTTCCAGACCGTGGCCGACGGCTTCGTGCAACAGCACGCCAGACCAACCCGAACCCAACACCACCGGAAAAGTACCGGCCGGGGCAGGGATCGCTTCCAGATTCACCAGCGCCTGACGCAACGCTTCACGGGCATAGCCCATGGCGCGGTCTTCGGCGAGGAAATAACGGTAGTCGGTACGCCCGCCGCCGCCATGCCCGCCGCGCTCGCGACGACCATTCTGCTCAACGATCACGCTGACGTTGAAACGCACCAAAGGGCGCACATCCGCCGCCAGACCGCCGTCGGTGGACGCGACCAGAATCCGTTCCCAGACACCGGCCATGCTCACGCTGACTTGCTGGATACGCGGGTCGAGCGCGCGGGTCGCGACATCGATGCTCTTGAGCAACTCGACTTTCTCGGCGCGGCTCAGCACTTCCAGCGGATTATCCGGCGCGTACAACTGGGCGACGTCTTGGCTGGTGAACGCCTGCACCGTGCCGTTTTGCCCGGCACGGGAGATCGAACGTGCCGCGCGAGCCGCTGCGCCGAGGGCTTCGAGGGTGATCGCGTTGCTGTAGGCGAAACCGGTTTTCTCACCGGATTGCGCGCGCACGCCAACGCCCTGATCGAGGTTGAAGCTGCCTTCCTTGACGATGCCATCTTCCAGCGCCCAGGACTCGGAGATCTGTCCCTGGAAATACAGGTCGGCGGCATCGATGCCCGGGCCGGCCAGATCGCCGAGTACGCCTTGCAGGCTCTCGATGGTCACGCCGCCCGGTGCCAACAGGTGATCACTGACTGAGGACAACAACTCGCTCATAGGTTTACGCCTTAAATTCATGTTCTGAAGCAGGTCGCTGTGCGCCCTGCGAGAAAAACCGCCGATGACTCGTCACCGGCATCCGCGCCCTGATGGACGCTTGTTCACTGCTATCGCGTTCGGCCAACAACACCGCTTCGCCTTGATCCTGTTGCGCCAGCACGCGGCCCCACGGGTCGACAATCGCCGCATGGCCAAACGTTTCGCGCGGCCCCGGATGGGTTCCGCCCTGCGCTGCCGCCAACACATAACACTGGGTTTCGATGGCCCGCGCGCGAATCAGTACGTCCCAATGCGCTGCGCCGGTCACCGCGGTAAAAGCCGACGGTGCGGTAATCAATTCAGCACCGGCCGCGCGCAATTCGCTGTACAGCTCCGGGAAGCGCAGGTCGTAACACACGGTCAGACCCAATTTGCCCACCGGCGTGTCCGCCACCACCACACCACTGCCATAAGCATAGTCATCGGATTCGCGGTAACGGCCGCGATTGTCGGCGACATCGACATCGAACAGGTGCAGCTTGTCATAGCGTGCAACGATTTCGCCGTGTTCGTTGACCAGCAGCGAACAGGCATTGGCCTTCGCCGTCGGTTGATCCACCGGCGGCAACGGCAATGTGCCGGCCACTATCCATAACTTGAGGTCGCGGGCGGTCTGTTTCAACCATGGCAGGATCGGGCCGTCGCCCAATGCCTCGGCGCGGCCGATATCAGCGACGTCGCGACGGCCCATGGCGGCGAAGTTTTCCGGCAGCACCGCAAGCTTCGCGCCCCCGGCGGCAGCCTGTTCGAGCAGGCGCCGGGCCTGAGCCAGATTGGCCAGCACGTCACTCTGGCTGACCATTTGAATCACCGCAAAAGACATGGCCGCTCCTCGAAATCTGCATGTGACGGTGTAGGAGCTGCCCGCCGGCACCCAGGGATATAGAGGTCTTTTATAAAAAAAAAAAAAAAAAAACCA
>NZ_JASCPK010000245.1:0-4693 GCF_029959385.1 Pseudomonas sp. PS01303 | reverse complement strand
GCTCGCGATAGCGGTGTGTCAGTAAAATCAATGTTGGCTGACACTCCGCTATCGCGAGCAGGCTCACTCCTACAGGGGGTTTGTAGTGTTTCGGAGATTAGGGTTGTGGCGTAGAGTTCCAGGCGTTCGCGGGTGTCGCCGGCGGTGCGCCAGGATTCGTCGCTTTGCGATTGCAGTGCTTCGGGACGCGGGCCTGTCCATGGCTCGGCCAACGCACAATCGAGTGGATCGAAACCCAGTTCGAATGCCTTGGCGAGTGCTCGCAACAGACTCGATTGCGCGCCTTTGCCGTCACCTCGTGGGATACGCAGAAGCGCTAACAACGTATCAATGCGCAAGCGCCTCGTCGGCGACTCGCCAAAGATGTGCAAGCCATCGCGAATCTGCGATTCCTTCAGATCACACAAATACGTGTCCAGACGCGGCAGCCAGATCGCCGCATCGGCGTCACTGTCCAGCCCGGCATCAAGCTGCAACTCACGATCAATCTGCGTATCGCGCACCAGTTGCAAAATGTCGCGCTGCAACTCACGGGCGCGGCGCGGGTCAAGCAGTTGCGCCTCGTAATATTCGTCGGCCAACAGTTCCAGATTGCGCAGCGGCCCGTAGGTTTCGGCGCGGGTCAGCGGCGGCATCAAGTGGTCGATGATCACCGCTTGCGTGCGCCGTTTGGCCTGGGCGCCCTCGCCCGGATCGTTGACGATAAACGGATAGATATTCGGCAGCGGCCCGAGCAACGCATCCGGCCAGCAGTTTTCCGAGAGGCCGACGCCTTTGCCCGGCAGCCATTCGAGATTGCCGTGCTTGCCGACGTGGATCACGCCGTGCGCGCCGTAGGTGTTGCGCAGCCAGAAATAGAACGCCAGATAGCCGTGCGGCGGCACCAGATCTGGATCGTGATAAACCGCGCTCGGATCAACCTGATAACCGCGCGCCGGTTGAATGCCGACGAAGGTCAGGCCGAAGCGCAGACCGGCGATCATCATGCGGCCGTCACGGCACATCGGATCGTTTTGCGGCGATCCCCAACGCGCGACCACCGCAGCGCGATTGGCTTCGGGCAGCGCGTTGAACATCGCTAAATAAGCGTCCATCGCCAGACTTTGCTGGCACGGGCGCAGGTCAATCGTGTCGAGATCGTTGCTGACGCCGCCGAGCAATTGCTGGATCAACTCGGTGCCGCTGCCCGGCAATTCTGACGAGATCGGATAACCCTCGGCCTGCAACGCGCGAAGAATATTCAGCGCCGCCGCCGGGGTGTCGAGGCCGACGCCATTGCCGATGCGCCCATCGCGGGTCGGGTAGTTGGCGAGAATCAACGCGATGCGTTTTTCAGCGTTCGGCACCCGCGCCAGATCGATCCAGCGCCGCGCCAGTTCAGCGACAAAATCCATGCGCTCAGGTTGCGCGCGGTAGCAGACCACATCGGACTGACTGCGCTCGCTGCGCCACGCCAGATCCTTGAAGCTGATCGGCCGGCTGATGATGCGCCCGTCGAGTTCCGGCAAGGCAATGTGCATCGCCAGATCACGCGGGCCGAGGCCTTGCTCGCTGTCGCGCCAACCGGGCTCGTTGTCCTGCGCGCAGATCGCCTGAATCACCGGAATGTTGCGGCGAAACGGCCGCAGGTGCGGCGCTTCGGGGCTGGACTGGGCGAAACCGGTGGTGTTCAAAATCACCCCGGCCTCGACTTCATCCAGCCAATCCTCGACCACCGCGAGGCAGCCGGGCTCTTTCAAACTGGCCACCGCAATCGGCAGCGGATTCAAACCCGCCGCTTGCAAGCGCTGGCAGAACACATCGATGAACGCGGTATTCGCCGCTTGCAAATGCGAGCGGTAAAACAGCACCGCCGCGACCGGTTGCTCAGGCAGCCATTCGGCTTGCCAGTCACTCAGTGCAGCGGTGTTTTTAGTCGGGTGGTAAATCGCCGTGCGCGGCAGGGTTTGCGGCTCATCCCATGCGTAATCGCGGGCCAGCCAACGGTTGGCCATGCAACGAAAGAAATCCAGCGCATTGCTTAGGCCGCCCTGACGCAGGAACTGCCAGAGGCGGTCGCGATCCTCGGCATTAACGGTGCTCAAGTCGCTGAGCTCCGGATCAGGCCGGTCATCGCCCGGCACCAGAATCACCTGCACGCCGCGTTCGGCCAACTCGACCAGACGCTCGACGCCATACCGCCAATAGGCAATGCCGCCGTGCAGCGAAATCAGGATCACCTTGGCATGACGCAGCACTTCGTCGACGTACAGATCGACTGAAGCGTGATTCTGCACCTGCATCGGGTTGGCCAGACGCAGGCTCGGATAATCTTCCGGCAACTGCTGCGCGGCTTCGGCGAGCAGCGCCAGGCTGGAGTCGCCGCTGCACAGGATCACCAGCTCGGCGGGGGTTTGGCCAAGGTCGGCAATGTTGTCATCCGAGACGAAACCGCCGGGCTGAGTCCTGAGCAGGTGCATGGTTTAAACGCTGAGCGCGGCGCGCAATTGCGCTTCGAGTTGCGCCGCGTCGAGCTCCTGACCGATCAACACCAGACGCGTCACGCGCGCTTCATCGGCGCCCCACTGACGGTCGAAATGCTTGTCGAAACGCGTGCCCACGCCCTGAATTAACAGACGCATTGGCTTGTTCGGAATGGCGGCGAAACCTTTGACACGGAGGATGCCGTGCTTCACCACCAGTTGCGTCAGGGCGTCGAGCAGCAGGCTTTCGTCGGCTTGCGGCAGTTCGATGGAGATCGAATCAAAAGCGTCGTGATCGTGGTCATCGTGGTCGTCATCGCCTTCACCGTGGTGGTGATCGTGATGGCTGTGGCGGCTGTCGATGTGCTCTTCGGAACTGGCGCCGAGACCGATCAACACGTCGAGCGGCACACGACCGTTGCTGGCTTCGATGATTTTGACGGCGGGCGGCAATTCTTCGGCGACTTCAGCGCGAACGCGAGCGAGGTCTTCCGGGCTGGTCTGGTCGGCCTTGTTGAGGATTACCAGGTCGGCGCTGGCCAGTTGATCAGCGAACAGCTCGTGCAGTGGTGATTCGTGATCGAGGTTCGGGTCGAGTTTGCGCTGCGCGTCGACCTGATCCGGGAACGCGGCGAAGGTGCCGGCAGCCACAGCCGGGCTGTCGACCACGGTGATCACCGCATCAACGGTGCAGGCGCTGCGGATTTCCGGCCACTGGAAGGCTTGCACCAGTGGTTTTGGCAGGGCCAGACCCGAGGTTTCGATGAGGATGTGGTCGAGATCACCGCGACGCGCGACCAGTTCGCGCATCACCGGGAAGAATTCTTCTTGAACGGTGCAGCACAGGCAGCCGTTGGCCAGTTCGTACACGCGGCCAACCGCTTCTTCTTCGCTGCAACCGATGGTGCATTGCTTGAGGATTTCACCGTCGATGCCCAACTCGCCAAACTCGTTGACGATCACCGCGATGCGACGGCCCTGCGCGTTGTCGAGCATGTGCCGCAGCAGCGTGGTTTTGCCCGAGCCGAGGAAGCCGGTGACGATGGTGACGGGGAGTTTGGCCAGTGTTTTCATCGGTATGCCCTTTGGCAAGCGGCGGGCATACGGGACGAGAACCGGCAACGCGCGTGCGTGCCCGGAGAGTTCGCCACCGGATCACCCCGCCCGGTTGAAATTGAGAATCTGTGACGAGGCAGGTCTCCTGGCTGACGGCGTTCAGGCGCGGGGCCTGGCGTTGGCTGCGCCTTCCCGCTGGCTCATGGGTTGAGCTGGCAGTGGCGTGGCAGCGAACAGCGCCGTTCACAGTTGCGGGGGCAGCCGCGGCATTGACCGCGTTCCCTTCTTAGCTTCGGCGTGGGCCGAAGAACCTCGAATGCGCAAGGCTACGCATCGGGTGGTGACCGGTCAATGGGGTTGGGTTTTGGTTATGTGAGCATATCCGTTGCTGCGGTTGCTGCTACTGGCGGTTTCGCTCTTACAGCGAGTCACCTTTTCCAAACGCCGAAAAGGTAACCGAAAAGGCTTGGCCCCGGCGTACGGCACTTCGCCGAGGCTCAGTGTTCCCTCGCTACGGTGTCCATCCGGGGGCATCGCCTACGGTTTGCTGCGCTGCACCTCCTCTCGATGTGTGCGGCTGCGCCGCACGGCGCTACGCGCCTGATCCCCGGATGGACACCTACGCTCGGCCTGCCGAAGGGGCTTGAGATCAAAAGCCGGATCAAGATCAAGATCAAAGGCCCCTCACCCTAGCCCTCTCCCGGAGGGAGAGGGGACTGATTGCGTGGACAGGGAGAGATGCGCCGACTTGAGATACCGAGTTGAGCTTGAGCTTGAAAATCTAAATCAAGAGCCCCTCACCTAGCCCTCTCCCGGAGGGAGAGGGGACTGATTGCGTGGACTGGGAGATAAACGCCGACGTGAAAGACCAAGTCGAACACACATTTTGAAAAGCCCAAAATCGGCTCCCTCTCCCTCGGGAGAGGGCTGGGGTGAGGGGCAGCATCAACACAAATCAAAAGCCGTGCGCACCACGCTCCTCACCACTCAATAGGCCGAGTGTCAGCTCGCCTGCTCTTGATCTTAGAGCCCGTCGGCAGGCTGAGCGGAGGGATTGATCCGGGGGTGGGAGCGCAGCGACCGTTTGGCGCAGCCAAACACAGCGAGAGGAGGTGCAGCGAAGCAAACCGTAGGCGCTGCCCCCCGGATCAATCCCGGAGCGAAGGAACCCGAGC
>NZ_JASCPK010000244.1:0-4718 GCF_029959385.1 Pseudomonas sp. PS01303 | reverse complement strand
GATTTATCCCCGTTGGCGTGCGCAGCAGGCCCTGCTTTTGGTGAAGAGGGGCCGCTGCGCGACCCAACGGGGATAAATCCCCTCGCCACAGGCAGTGGTGAATTCGGTCAGTGTGCTTGAGGTTTAAAGGCCCTGTTGCAAAGCAGGATCATCCGGATTGAGCTGTTCCAGTTGTGCCAGCAAAACCTGCACGTTCTGCAATTGACCGCTTTCTTTCCAGTAATTGATCAGCAACACCCGCGCCTTGCGGTCGGCAGGATGGCGCTGAACGATTTCCTGCAACTGATTCTGCGCGGCTTCCAGTTCTTCGGCGCTGTGCAGGGTGGTCGCGAGGTCGTAGCGATAATCCTTGTTATCGGGTTCAAGTTCGACGGCTTTGGATAAGCCGAGCAAAGCAAATTCGAGCTGATCATGGTGCAGCAACCATAGGCCGAGAGCATGTTGCAGATACGCCGAATCGGGCTGGGCTTTGAGCTGCTGCGCAAGCAATTGTCGGGCAGCGTCGCTCTGGCCTTGACGGTCGAGCACATCAATCTGCATGACCAGCGCCGGCAAGTTGCCCGGCTCCAGGCGCAAAGTGTTTTCCAGCGCGTCCTGCGCTTGCTTGAGTTCGGCATTGTGTAAGTGCAGGCGCGCCAGTTGCGCGTAGGTCGCAGCGCTCGGCGGTTGCTCCTTGAGGACTTGCTCCCAGCCGTCGATCGCTTGCTCCAGCGGTGCGAAGTACAACCCCAGCTCATCCGGCGTCAAACCGAGCAGGGCATTGATCGCGGCAAAGCGAACGGTTTGATCCTCGTCTTCCAGCAGCGGCCCGAGCAATAGGCTGCGCTGGCCGCCGGGTACCAGGCCCACGACACTTTTGATCGCGGCCAGACGAACATCGGCCGCTTCGCTCTGCAAATCCGCATCGGCCAGTTTCAATGCCTGCGGGCTTGGATAATTGGGCAATTCCGCATGCAGCCACACGCGGCGTTTCACCGACAGATCAGGCCGCCCCAATTGCTGATACAACTGCCGCGCCGCTCCCGGCTGACCGGCACGCGCCGCCGACAAAGCTTCGCTGTAGCCATGCTTGATCGCTTCGGGGACAACCGGAGTGGTGCTGCGCAGTGACAACCAGGCGACGATCACCATTAATACGAGGCCAAGGCTGATGAGCAGGTAGCGGCGGGACTGGGGCATGCAGGTATCCGGAAACGTGCTGACTTGAGCAGAGCGGCAAGCTTCGGTCAGCTCGGCGCGGGAGTCAAACCTTGTCCTTGTGAAACGTCCTACAACACGCGTCGAATGCATTACTCGTCCGGCTTGCGATGCAGTGTCTACGCTTGCAGGAGTTGCTTTTAATGAGTGTGCCCATGCAAGCCCTGTTCAATTATTTCAAAGCGGTGATCCATCCGGGTCAGGCTGTGCTGTTGTTTGCCCTGCGCACCATCGCCGCCGGGTTGCTGACTTTATATTTGGCATTTGTATTCGATCTTGATCAGCCGAAGTGGTCGATCATGGCGGTGGTGATTGTCAGCCAGCCGCTGGCGGGGATGGCACTGGCACGCAGTTTTGGCCAGGTGATCGGCACCACGCTGGGTGCGGCGGTGGCAGTGCTGATCATGGCGATTTTCCCTCAGGCACCGCTGCCATTCATTACAACGCTCGCGTTGTGGTTGGCACTGTGTACGGCGGGCGGCACGTTGTTGCGTTACACCAGTTCGCAGGCATTTGTGCTCAGCGGGTATACAGCGGTGGTGGTGGCGTTGTTGGCGATTCCCGAACCGGACGGGACGTTTCTGCTGGCCGTCACCCGCGTCACTGAAACGTTATTGGCGGTAGCCTGCGTCTGTGTGGTCAGCCTGCTGACGGCGAGGCCAGAAGCGGTGGCCAAGGGTTATTTCGCCAAGGTTGATCAAGTGATCAAACTGGTCGCCGGCCATGCCGCTGCCGTGATTCGCACGGAAGAAAGCGAAGCCGATTTTCAGCGTCGGCAAATGCAGGTGCTCGCTGAAATCAGTGCGCTGGAAGGCCTGCGTCGGCATTTGTACTTCGATGCACCGCGCCTGCGCAGCGCTAACAATCTGGTGCTGTTATTGGGCAATCAACTGATGTTGCTAACGTCGCGGCTGACCGCACTGCGTCACCAGCGGCAATTGCTCACCGAGCGTTGGGAAGGTGATCTACCGCTGGATATCCAGCGATTACGCGCCGATGAACTGGCGTTTCTCGATCAGTTGGCGCAGCAGGGCCGTGCCATGCCTGAGGAGGCCCGGCACCACTTCGTCACGTTGCAGCAACAATTCGATGCAATGGCCTATAAGGCCGAGCAATTGACCGAGGACATGAGCGCCACTTTGCGCTCACTGGCGTGGGCGCTGCGCTGGGAGCAAGCGCGGTTGATGCAACAACTGGAGCAGATTCTTGAACTCAGCGATGCGATCCAGGAAGGGCGTGAGGCCAGTTGCATGTTTCGCGGTCAGCAGAGCCCGCTGCATCTGGATTTCACCCTGGCCTCGATGAACGCGATTCGGGCATTTACAGCATTGCTGGTGGCCGGACTTATCTGGATCGAAACGGCGTGGGATGGTGCGCGCGGCGGAATGATTCTGGTCGGCATCCTGTGTTCACTGATGGCGACGTTCCCGCGGCCGCTGATGGCCGCGCAAAGTTATGCGCGTGGCTTGGGCGTGGCGTTGCTGGTCTCGGCGCTCTATCAATTCATGATCGTGCCGGCGATCAGCAACTTCGAAATGCTGGCGTTGGTGCTCGCGCCATTGCTCTATGTGATCGCGGTGGGGTTATCCAGTCCGGCCACGGCGGGCATCGCGATGGGGTTGGGTTTGTCGAGTTTTCTGATGCTTGGCCCGCAGAACGCTGGTACCGGTCAGAACACCGCAATTCAATGGTTTGAATTTGCCGGCGCTTACGTCAGCGCGGCGATGCTGGCGCTGATTGTCTACGCGTGGATTTTCCCGTTTCGTCCGGCGTGGCGTCTGCGTCGCCTCTATAACGAAGCACGCGAGCAGGTCTATCAACTGACCAAGCTGCCGGCCACCGATGAACAGCAATTCGCTTTCGAAAGCCGCATGGTCGATCGCCTGACCAGCATGCAGGGTCTGTTGCCGGCGGTGAATGACCGAGCGATGCCGCAACTCTACGAAGTGACGCTGGCGTGTCTGGCGTTGGGGGTGGCGATGCAGCAGCTACGGCTGCAAGCACAGAACAACACGCTGGTGACGCTTGCGTTCAGCCAGCATTTGTCTTCAGCGTTGCGCCACACCGGGCGGTTTGTCGCTGCGCGTGATGATGTGCAACTGGCGCCATTGCTGGAACGACTTCACGCATTAGGCGATGAGCTGGACGAATTGCACGTCGCCAGTCACGAACATCTAGGCTCGGTGTTCCGTATGCGTGTGGCGTTGCTGATCGTCGTGTCATTCCTGCAACGTCATGGCGAATATCTGCAAGCAGGTACCGTTGAAGGAGAACCGATCCTTGCCCATTGATTTCGAAGTTGGCGGCGTCTACCTGCCGCCCATTGCCCAGGCGCTGTTACTGGCCATTCCAATATTCCTGCTGCTGGATTGGGTGCTGCGTCGTCTGGGCGTGTTGCGCCTGGTCTGGCATGAAGCCCTGTTCGAAGGCGCCTTGTATGCCTGTGTCTGTGCCACGCTGATTCTGTTGATGGGAGCCTGAACCCTTGAAAATGTTGTTGGCAAAAATGATGACCGTGGCGGTGGTGATATTGGCGATCGTTCTCGGCTGGTTCGCCTGGGAGTATTACACCCGCGCGCCGTGGACACGGGATGCCCGGGTGAGGGCGGATGTGGTGACATTGTCGGCCGATGTGTCCGGGCGCATCGTCAGTCTGGCGGTGCAGGACAACCAGCACGTTGATAAAGGCCAATTGCTGATGGAGATCGATCCGGCGCGCTACAAACTCGCGGTGGAACATGCGCGACGTGAGGTCGAGGTGTCCAAAGCCACGCTGGGCCAATCGAAAGCTTCGATTGTTGCCAGTGAGGCGCTGCTCAAACAGCGCCAAAGCGAAGAACGTCGGCGGCGCACGTTGAAACAGGGTTTTGCCATTTCCGGTGAGGAGTGGGAGAAGTCCAGCACCGACGTCGCGGTGGCCCAGGCCGATCTGTTGCGCAATCAGGCCAATCTCGGGCTGGCCGAGGCCAATGTGCAATTGGCGATTGCTGCACTGAGCCAAGCGGAACTGGATTTGCAGCGCACCCGTGTCGAATCCCCGGTCAGCGGTTTCGTCACCAATCTACTGACCCGCCAGGGCGATTACGCCGTGGCCGGTGGCGCGCTGTTGGCGCTGGTCGACAGTGATTCGTTCTACATCAGCGGTTATTTCGAAGAAACCAAACTGCCGAGGATCGAAGAGGGTGACCGGGTCAAAGTGCAGTTGATGAGCGGCGAAACCTTCGGCGGTACGGTGCAGAGCATCGCCTACGCCATTGCCGACCGCGAAAACGCCCCGGGCAGTCGACTGCTGGCCAACATCAATCCGAGTTACACCTGGGTAAAACTCGCGCAACGGGTACCGGTGCGGATTGAGATTGACGCGGATTACGCTGGCAAGAACCGCTTGCGTGCAGGCACCACAGCCACCGTAACCATCCTGGAATCACACTAACTCCTGTAGGAGCTGCCGAAGGCTGCGATCTTTTGATCTTGCCAATCTAAAAGCACCATCAAAAGATCGCAGCCTTCGGCAGCGCCTA
>NZ_JASCPK010000243.1:0-4770 GCF_029959385.1 Pseudomonas sp. PS01303 | reverse complement strand
GCTCGCGATAGCGGTGGGTCAGATTTAGATGTGCTGGCTGACACACCGCTATCGCGAGCAGGCTCACTCCTACAGTAGATCTACGACACCCCAAAGCCATCCGGCAAACCCCGGACGCTGGATTCACCGAAAACCCCTCGTTTCCCACCGCGCCCTGATCGCGGCGGAGACGAACTCAAATAAATGATTCGAGGGGAAACAACCATGTTGCGTGCAGCAATCGCCGGTCTGGTACTGGCTTCGTTCACCGTGTCGGCCTCGGCTGAAACCATCCGCATCGCCATCGGCACCCAGGACACCACCATCAACTGCGCCGCCGGCGGGTTGCTGATTCGTGAACTCGGCCTGCTCGACAAATACCTGCCCCACGACGGCGCCTACAAAGACGCCAAATACGATGTGCAGTGGAAGAACTTCACCAGCGGCGCACCGCTGACCAACGAGATGGTCGCCGGCAAACTCGACTTCGGCGCCATGGCCGATTTCCCTGGTGCGTTCAACGGCGTGGCGTTTGAAACCGCCGGCAAGCACAGCCTGTTTATCAGTGTGTTGTCGGGCAGCATCAAGGGCAGCGGCAACGGCATTGTCGTGCCGAGCGCATCGGATGTGCAGTCGCTGAGCGAACTCAAGGGCAAGACCATTTCCGTGCCGTTCGCCTCCACCGCGCACGGCATGTTGCTGCGTGCCGTCGCGGCGCAGGGCTGGGATCCGCTGAAGGACGTCAACATCATCGCCCAGCCGCCGGAAGTCGCCGGCTCCGCGTTGCAGGCTGGCAAGATCGACGCCCACGCCGATTTTGTGCCGTTCGCCGAACTGTTCCCGAGCCGGGGTTTCGCGCGCAAGATTTATGACGGCGCCCAGGCCAATGCGCCGACGTTCCATGGTGCGCTAGTGGATCAGGCGTATGCGAAGAAGTACCCGGAAGTCGTCGTCGCTTATCTGCGTGCGAGCATCGAGGCCAATCAGTTGCTCGCCGCTGAGCCTGAGAAGTACAGCGAGTTGATCGCCAAAGTCACCGGCGTCGATGCTGAGGTGAACTACCTGTTCCATGGCCCGCTCGGTGTGCAGACCCGCGACCTGAGCTGGAAGCCTGAATATCGTCAGGCGGTGGGTACTGCGATCGACACGTTGAAGCTGCTGAAGAAAGCTGATCGCGGGCTCGATCTGAACAACTTCATTGACGATCAATACATTCGTGCGGCGTTCAAGGCGTCGGGTCTGGATTACACGGCGCAGTTGGCGGATTACGCGCAGACGCCGTTGAAAGCCACGGATGCCGCAACGGGTAAGGCAATTACCGACTTCAGTCATGTCGCCGAAATCTGGGTGCGCGGTGAGGACAAGGTGCGTCAGTACGCGTCGGCGGAAGAGGCGTTTACTGCGCTGGCGGCGTTGAAGCAGGAAGGCAAGAGCGTTCGGGCGGTGTATGCACAGGCCAGTGATAGCGGGATCAAGTTGTTGGCTGAGCAGGCGTGGTTTGCCAGTGATGCCAAGGGCCGCTTGAGCGCCTTCCTGCTCAAAGGCCAGGCTCAGCAATTTGCCTCGGCGCAGGGCGGTAAAGTCTTTGACTTCACCGATGCCACCACCCAAGCCGTTGCCTCGCGTTGATGAAGATCAAGAGCCCCTCACCCTAGCCCTCTCCCGGAGGGAGAGGGGACTGATCGAGGTGTTTGGGCGAAGTACGCCGACTTGAAATACCGAGTCGAACTCGGGTTTTGAAAAGCTCGGAGATCGGCTCCCTTTCCCCCTCGCCCCCCTGGGGGAGAGGGCTGGGGTGAGGGGGTAAATATCAGCCACACCACAGCACCACAACCGGAAACCCGATCCATGAAATCACCCACCCTACGCTGGACATCCAGAGCCGCATCACTGCTGCTCTGCCTGCTGTTCTGGCAACTCGCCGCTAGCCACCACTGGAACCTCGGCCTCGTCACCTTCGCCAACGTGCCGACACCCATCGCGGTGATCGAAGCCGCGCTGGGCCTCGGCGACTCCGGCAAGCTCCTGCAACACCTGACCGCCAGCCTCAGCCGCGTCTTCGCCGGCTACCTCGCGGCACTGGTGATCGGCATCGCCCTGGGCCTCGCCATCGGCCGTTCAAAATGGGCCGAAGACTTGCTGCTGCCA
Source organism: Pseudomonas sp. PS01303 (assembly GCF_029959385.1). Lineage (NCBI taxonomy): Bacteria > Pseudomonadati > Pseudomonadota > Gammaproteobacteria > Pseudomonadales > Pseudomonadaceae > Pseudomonas > Pseudomonas sp. PS01303. The sequence continues at coordinate 2,643 of NZ_JASCPK010000243.1, read as the reverse complement.
CCGCTGGAAGTCCTGCGCCCAATCCCCGCCGTCGCCTGGATTCCGCTGGCGATTCTGATGTTCCCGTCCTCCGAATTGTCGATGGTCTTCATCACCTTCACCGGCGCGCTGTTCCCGATCCTGCTGAACACCGTGCACGGCGTCGAAGGCGTCGACCCACGCCTGATCGCCTCAGCGAAAAGCCTCGGGGCAGGGCGCCGGGCGATCCTGCTGGAAGTGATCCTGCCCGGCGCTGCGCCAAGCATCATCACCGGTTTGGCGATCGGCATGGGCACTTCATGGTTCTGCCTGGTCACGGCGGAAATGATCTCCGGCCAGTTCGGCATCGGCTATTACACCTGGGAGTCCTACACCATTCAGAACTATGCCGACATCGTCGTCGGCATGCTCTTGATCGGGGTGTTGGGCATGGGCAGCAGTCTGCTGATCAAACGTCTGGGCGGGTTGTTCACGCCTTGGCATCGACCGCGAGGAAAAGCCTGATGAGCGTCATGCAAACCCCGGAAGGGCGGATCGACATTCGCCAATTGTCCATCGTCCTCGGCGAAGGTCGCGAAGCCTTTGAAGCGGTGCAAGGCCTTGATTGCCAGATCGAACCCGGCCAGTTCGTATGCATTCTCGGCCCGTCCGGTTGCGGCAAATCGACGTTGCTCGGCGCTTTGGCCGGGCATTTGAGCGCTCACGCCGGCAGCCTGAAAGTTGATGGCGGCGAAGTGTCTGGCCCATCACCACAGCGCGGCATGGTGTTCCAGCATCACACGCTGTTCCCGTGGCGCACGGTGCGCGACAACGTCGCTTTCGGCCTGAAGATGCGCGGCATCGGCAAAGCTGAACGGCATCGCGCCGCCGACGACATTCTCAAACTGGTCGGCCTCGAAGGCTTCGCCGAACGCTGGCCCGATCAGCTCTCTGGCGGCATGCAGCAACGCGTGGAAATCGCCCGCGTGCTGGTCAATCGCCCGCGCCTGTTGCTCATGGACGAGCCATTCGGCGCGCTGGATGCGCTGACTCGGTTGAACATGCAAGAGCTGCTGCTGGACATCTGGACGCGCATTCGCACCACCGTGGTGTTCGTCACCCATGACATCGACGAGGCGCTGTTCCTCGCCGACCGCTTGCTGGTGATGAGCGCGCGGCCGGGGCGCATCATCGAAGATCTGCGCCTCGACTTTGCCCGACCGCGCACCAGCGAGCTGGTCACCAGCCCTGAATTCTCGCGCCTCAAACGCCACTGCCTCGACCTGCTGCGCCACGACGACGACCGACCGCTGCCGCGCCTCAACCCGCTCGGTCTGCCTCCCGAAAACCCTTTGCCGCGATTTGCCCTATGACCTCTATTTTTGCTGTGACCGATAACGATGACATCCTCGCCCTGCAACCGCGCCTGACTGCTGAAGACGCCGGGGTGCGGCGCATTGCCCTGATTGATCTGGCCGATCTCGAAGAGCCGGATGGCCTGCTCTGGCTGGTGGATCGCTTGGGCCAGGATCCCGCTGAAGAAGTCCGCGCTGAAGCCGCGCGATTGCTGGAAGCCTGGGAAGATGAAGACGTCGTGCAAGCCTTGTGTGAGGCGCTGACTGATCCCGCACCTTCGGTGCAATCGGCTGCCGCGCAGAGCCTGAGCTTGCTGAAAACGGAAGCGGCGGGACGAGTGATTCTGCCGTGGACTGATCACGCTGATGTCAGCGTTCGTATTGCGGCGTTCCGTGCATTGCGTGAACTGCGATTCGCCGATGCCGCACCCGCTGCGCTCTCGGCGCTGAACGATGCCGATGCCAGCGTTCGCCGTGAAGCGGTGGGCGTACTCGGCTGGCTCAAGCAACTCGACGCGTTACCGGCATTAGCAAGACTGGCCAGCGACGATCCCGACACCGAAGTGCGCCGCGCCGCTACCGGTGCATTGGGCCTCGCCTCCAGCGCTGAAGTTCTGCCAGCACTGCGTCAGGCCTTGCAGGACAACGCCTGGCAAGTGCGCGAAGAAGCCGCGACCACGTTGGGCAAAGTCGGCCACATTGACGCCGGCGCAGCACTGGTTGACGCCTTGAGCGATGACTATTGGCAGGTACGTTTGCGTGCCACGCGCAGCCTCGGTCGCCTGCGTTTCGCTCCGGCGCTGGACGCATTGATCGACACCCTCGGCCATCGCATCAGCAACCTGCGCAAAGAAGCCGCGCTCGCCTTGGGAGAATTGAATGATCGCGGCGCCGTGGCCGCGTTGCAGGCCGCGCAGGATGATGGCGACCCGGAAGTGCGCAAAGCCGTGCGTATCGCCTTGAGTCAGCTGCAATGAACCCATTGTCCGTCGGTAATTCACAAAGTGAACGAACGCTGCGCCTGAACTGGCCGGATGGCCGTGAACAGCAACTCAACCACGCCGAACTGCGCCGCCAATGCCCGTGCTCGCAATGCCGCGCCTTCCGCCTGAAAGGCATGGTGCCGATGGTCGATGACCGCATTCGCCTGATCGAACTCAACCCCCAGGGCTACGGCGTGCAACTGATCTTCAGCGATGGCCACCAACGCGGCATCTACCCGTGGGCCTATCTGGCAAACCTATGACAATCCCTGTAGGAGCTGCCGAAGGCTGCGATCTTTTGATCCTGTTTTTTATAATCAAGATCAAAAGATCGCAGCCTTCGGCAG
>NZ_JASCPK010000242.1:0-4946 GCF_029959385.1 Pseudomonas sp. PS01303 | reverse complement strand
CTGCCGAAGGCTGCGATCTTTTGATGTTGTTTTTTTAAGATCAAGATCAAAAGATCGCAGCCTTCGGCAGCTCCTACAGGGGGCCGTCGATTTTGGCCAATGCCACCCGCAACCGCAGCGCACTCTCGCGCTGACAATTGAGCTGCACCCGCTCCAGCCCCAACCAATCCGTCATCCGCTGCAAATTCATCGCCAGCGCCAACATCCCCTCTTCATCCAGCCCCGGCTCTTCCTCGTGCACCGCATGCACCGCCAACCGCCCCGCCGCTCGCTCAGCGCGTAAATCAACCCGCGCGGCAATCCGTTCATTGTGCAAAAACGGCAACACGTAATAGCCATAAACCCGCTTGTCCTGCGGCGTGTAAATCTCCAGCCGATAGCGGAAATCAAACAACCGCTCCGTCCTGCTGCGCTCCCAGATCAACGAATCGAATGGCGACAACAGCGCACTCGCCGTCACCTTACGTGGGACTTTCGGCTCCGGCAGGCAGTAAGCGATCTGCCGCCAACCGGCCACTTCGCACATCTGCAACTGCCCCGCCTCGATCAGTTCCGCCAGTCGTGGTCGCGCATCCGCTGGATTCGAGCGGAAGTAATCACGCAGGTCTTTCTCAGTGCCGACACCCATCGCCTGCACCGCATGCAACAGCAATCCCCGTTGCGCCTCGGCTTCATCCGGCAATGCCTGTTGCAAGATCGAAGAAGGAATCACCCGCTCCGGCAAATCATACAAACGCTCAAAACCACGCCGTCCCGCCACAGTCACTTCGCCAGCCGCAAACAACCACTCCAGCGCATGCTTTTCCGCGCTCCAGTCCCACCATGGCCCGGCCTTGTCTTCGCGGGTCGACAGACTGCCGGCGCCCACCGCGCCCTGCTCTTGCACCGAACTCAACACGCGACGAACAACGTCCTGCTGCTCGCGACCAAACTTCGCCAGTTGCTGATAAATATCTTCGCCACGCTTGGCCCGCAGCATGCGCCAGCCCATCAACGGATACATCGACAGCGGCAGTAACGATGCTTCATGGCCCCAATATTCAAACAACGTGCGACGTCGCCCCGAACTCCAGGCAGCCTGGTCGAGCAAGTCAGAAGAATAGAGACCGAGACGGGAAAACAGCGGCAGGTAGTGCGAGCGCACCACGGCGTTGACGGAGTCGATTTGCAGCAGGCCCAGCCGTTCGATCAGCCGGTTGACGTGAGTGGCTTTGACGGTCGGCGGCTGGCGCCCGTTGAACCCTTGGGCAGCCAGCGCCAGTCGTCGTGCCTGTTTGAAGGAAAAGGACAGTGTCGCGGGCATGAGCATCTCCTTGTCTGCTCGCAACCTACCTCACCTGAAAGTGGTTTGTGTAGCGGCGCCCTCATCATTTATGCATCGGGTCGTCCCAGAATGGCCGCACGGTTTCGTGCTCGACGTCGGCACGACTGACCCCGATGTCCTTCAACGCTTCGTCGCTCAGACTGGCGAGCAACTCACGTTCACGGTGCAAATCGTACCAGCGGCTAAACTTGTGCAGCAGATCGGAAACGATGTGACCGCTGAATTTTTCTTCGCCTGCAAACTCTCTTTGACCTTTCATCGTGTTGCCCTCCGTTGTGGATGGCTCAAGTCTCTGCCTGGCGCTAAGATCAATCCAACGAATGTTTCTGATGGCATGCATCACGGAGATTCATCAATTGTCCGCCTACCCCAGTATCGATACCGATGTGTTGCGCACCTTCGTCGCGATTGCCGATCAGGGCGGGTTCACCCGCGCCGGCGAAATGGTCAACCGCACGCAATCGGCGGTGAGCATGCAGATGAAGCGTCTGGAAGAAGATGTGTTGCAGCGCCAATTGTTCGAGCGTGATGGACGTCAGGTGCGGCTCACGGCTGAGGGCCAGGTGCTGCTGGGTTATGCGCGGCGCATCCTCAAATTGCACAGTGAAGTGTTCAACACGCTGCGCGAGCCGCACATGGTCGGCACCGTGCGCATCGGTACGCCGGATGATTATGTGATGCGTTTTCTGCCGGGGATTCTGTCGCGATTCGCCCAGTTCTATCCGCTGATCCAGATCGAAGTGCATTGCGAGTCGACCAAACAACTGTTGCAGCGCACCGACCTGGACTTGTCGATCGTCACCCGCGAGCCGGGCAACGAGATCGGCCAACTGCTGCGCAAGGAGCGTTTTGTCTGGGCCGAGGCGCAGAACTTCAGCGCCCACGAACAAACGCCGCTACCACTGGCGATGTTCAACAGTGATTGTTTCTGCCGCTTGTGGGCGTGCAATGCGCTGGACGCGATGGGCCGCGATTACCGCATCGCCTACAACAGCACCAGTTTGTCGGCGCTGATGGCGGTGGTGAGCGCGGGTCTGGCGATCACCGCGCAACTGGAAAGCCTGATCACCCCGGACATGCGCATTCTTGGTGCCGACCAAGACCTGCCGTTGCTGCCGGAGGCGAGCATCATGCTGGTGCGCAACCTGAACAATCCGTCGCCGATCACCGAGTGCCTGGCCGAGCACATCGTCGAAGGCTTCAAACTTTAAACGCGAGCATCACCGCACACAGCACCAGAAAGCCGCAGAACAGCCCACGCAGGAGTTTTTCCGGCATCGCGTGGGCGACTTTTACACCCCAACTGATGCTGGCCAGACCACCGATGGCCAGCGGCAGGCCGATCATCCAGTCCACTTCTTGATGCACCGCGTACGTCACCAACGTCACGCCGGTACTCGGCAAGGCCAGCGCCAGCGATAAGCCCTGAGCAACCACTTGAGTGGTGCCGAACAGACTGGTCAAAACCGGCGTCGCCACCACCGCCCCGCCAACCCCGAACAAACCGCCCATGGTGCCGGACGCCGCGCCGAGCACGCCGAGCCACGGCCATGAGTAGCGCATCTCCGACGTCGCGGCAGGTTGGCGACCGAACATCTTCAACAGGTTGTAGACCGACAGCACCACCAAAAACGCGACGAAGCCGACACGCATGGTTTGCGCGTCGATACCGACAGCCCAGATAGATCCGATCCAGGCAAAGCAGAAACCCATCACCGCCAGCGGCAGCGCGTGTCGCAACTCAATGCGATTGCGCTGGTGATAACGCCACAGCGCCAGCATCACGTTCGGCACCACCATCACCAGCGCCGTGCCTTGGGCGATCTGTTGATCAAGGCCAAACCAAACACCGAGCAGCGGAATCGCGATCAGACCACCACCGATGCCGAAGATGCCACCGAGGGTGCCGAGTGCGGCACCGAATAACAGGTACAACAAAAACTCCATCACAGCCGAATTCCTCTTACGTCAGGCGAATCATCCTACGCAGTCGCGGCTGGCGGGGAAACGCACAGCAACGCACAATGGCTATGCCGATTTCGCACAAGCATCGAGTTCGCCATGAATCCCAATCAACTCACCGACCAGCTCGGATTGTTTCTGGATGTGCTGGAGAGCGGCAGTTTTTCTGCCGTTTCGCGTCGTCATCCGTTGACGCCATCAGCCATTGCGCGACGGATCGACAGCCTGGAAAGCGCCGTGGGCAGCCAGTTGTTTATCCGCAGCACTCACGCGGTGCTCGCCACGCCGGCCGGGCTGGCGTTCGCCGAACGCGCACGTCGAATCGTAGCCGAGCTACAACTGGCTCGCGCCGAAGCCGTGTCTTTGAGCAGCGCGCCAGAAGGTTTGATTCGGATTGATGCGCCGGCGGCGTTCGGGCGCAGGCATCTGGCGCCGGTGATTGCCGACTTTCTGGTGCTATATCCGGGGCTCGATGTGCATTTGCACCTGATCGACAGTTTTGTCGACATGGGCGGCTCCAATCTCGGCAAGGTCGATCTGGTGCTGCGCGCCGGGCAACTGGCGGATACGCGCTTGGTCGCAACGCCGCTGGCGAGCATGGTGCGCATCGCTTGTGCGAGTCCCGACTATCTCAAGCGCCGGGGCGTGCCGAGCACTCCAGCGCAATTGAGCGAACATGACGGCCTCGACTGGGAAGGCCTCGCCCCGCCGTTCGCCTGGCGTTTCGAGCAGGACGGGCAGATGCAATTGCATCGCCCGGCGCGGATCCGCATGAGCGCCAACAATGCCGAAGCCTTGGTGTGCGGAGCGCTGGCCGGGTTGGGCATTGCGCATCTGCCCACGTGGCTGGCCAGTGAATACTTGCTGCGCGGCGAATTATTGCCACTGTTTTGCGCCGACGGTCTGCCGAAACCGGAAACCACCGGCATCTACGCGCTGCGCATGGAGCAACAAACCCACTCACGCAGCCGCTTGCTGCTGGAATACCTGAAAACGCGCTTCAGCCCGATACCGCCGTGGGATCTGGCGCTGCAACGGGATCTCGGCCGGCACTAGCGCTGGAAAATTATCTGGCGCATTAAACACTCGAGCGCTAGATTCATGATCATCAACGATCAAGGCGTAGACATGACTTCCGAACGCGACACCTGCGACGACCTGCTGCTCGACAATCAGGCCTGCTTCGCCCTGCATTCCACCTCGCTGATGATGACCAAGGTGTACAAACCTTTGTTGCAAGCGCTTGGGCTAACCTATCCGCAGTACTTGGCGATGATGGTGTTGTGGGAAAAGGACGGTTTGACGGTCGGGGAAATCAGCACAAAGTTGCTCACCGATCCGGGGTCGCTGACGCCACTGCTTAAACGGCTGGAGGTTGAAGGGTTGTTGAGCCGCACGCGTAGCCGAGAGGATGAGCGCGTGGTGATTGTCGAATTGACCGCCAAGGGGCGTGAGCTCAAAGAGAGCGCCCAAACCGTTCCGCAATGCATTCTCGGCGCCAGCGGTTTCTCCATCGAACGCCTGCAAAACCTGCAAGCAGAGCTACAAGCACTGCGCAGTCACCTGCAAAACAGCCTCACCTGACTCCACCCTCTCCCCCTGTAGGAGCTGCGGCACGCTGCGATCTTTTGGTTTTTTTAAGATCAAAAGATCGCAGCGT
>NZ_JASCPK010000241.1:0-5019 GCF_029959385.1 Pseudomonas sp. PS01303 | reverse complement strand
GGCTCACTCCTACAGGAGAAACTCATTCCAACTGTAGGAGTGAGCCTGCTCGCGATGGGGCCAATAGAGGCGCTATAAATCCAGGATCAGAAAAACCGCGTCAAACTCACCTTGGCATTACGCCCCTGGCTGTATGCCATGTCCCCGCTCAACGCCGGCCGGTAGCTTTCGTTGAACAGGTTATCGACGGTCAAATTGACCTCGGTGCCTTTCAGATACGGCTGTTGCGGTTTCCAGTTGGCAAACAGGCCCTGAACGTTGTAGCGGTCGTTGTCGTAGTGATCGTAGTAGACGTCACCCAGCGAGTTTTTGCTCTGGCCATACAGGTCGCTCGGCAGGCGATCGGTCTTGCGCACGAACTCGCCCTGCCAGCCGACTTGCGCGTCCCAGTTCGGAATCTTAACGCCCACAACGGCGATCCATTTCGGCGGCGGAATGTCCCGCGCCCAGACGTCCGGGCCCCATGGATTGGTGTAAGCGCCTTCGTGCTTGCCGGTCATCCACGAGTACGACAGCGAGCCGAACAGGTAGGTCGAGTCGTAGAAACTCTCGACCTCGAAACCCTTGATGGTCAGCCCGCCGATGTTGCGGTAGTTGCTCATCGGCCCCGAGCCTTTGCAGTCGGTGGCGATGCTGCCGCCCTTGTTCCACTGATTCTGGCAACCGATGCCGGTGGCTTTGAAAATCTCGTCGTCAATCTTGTTGCGGAACAGCGTGGTGCGGATCTGCACGTTGTCGTGGTCGGCGAACACGTTGGAAAAGTGGCTGATGTTGCCCGCACGCCAACCGGTGATGCGCTCCGGATCGAGGTCGACGCTGGTCGCGGTGCGGCTGCCCAAACCCTGCACTTCATATTGTTCATCGAGCACCGGCGCGCGCCAGGTTTTGCTGTAGTCGACGAAGAATGCCACGTCCGGGGTCATTTTCCAGAACGCCGACAGACGCGGTGACCAACCGGTGTAGGTGCGGTCGCTGTAGTCGTGGCCGATCGCTGGATCCTGACTGCTGTAGTACGGCGCGTCGTTGGCCTCGCCGCGATTGCGCACGTGGTCATAACGCACGGACGGCGTCAGGGTGAAGTCGCCGTAGGTGATCGCGTCTTGCAGGTAAACGCTGTTGGTGTCGACCTTGCCCTTGGGCATGAAGTACGGCTGGAAGTGGCCGAAGTTGTACTTGGGCACATCGTAAGTCGAGCCGGGCATCCACATGTCGGTGTTGCGCGCATGCTTGCGGATTTCCACGCCGCTGGTCACGGCATGTTCCAGCGAACCGGTTTCGAAGCGGCTGATGTTGCGCAGTTCGACGATGCGATCCTTGTAATCGGTGTCCATCTTGCGTCCGCCAGACGCGGCCTGGAAAAACGCCGTGGCGTCGCGTTCGTCGGTCTGATCGGTGTCGGATTCCGAGTAGCTCAACTTCATGTCGATCAGACGGTTATCCAGCGGCTGATACTGGTAGTACGTCGACCACGTGGTGTCGATGGTTTCGCGATTGGCGAGGAAGCGTTTCAGCGCACCGTCGTAGCCGTATTTTTTGATGTTGTCCGGCGTCGGCGGGTTCGGGTAGGTCGCCGAAGAGAACGGCGTCCAGCGCTGGCTTTCCGAGTGCGAGTACATCATCCCGGCGCTGTGCTCGTCGTTCAGGTGCAGGTTGACCTTGACCAGTTGGCCGTCGAGATCCAGCGCACTGTTGGGCAAGCGCTTGGGGTTGATCGGGTAGTAGTTGTCCGGATTCGGCAGGTTGTCGGCGAGTTTCATGTCGCCGCCGTCGCGCTTGGTCAGGTACACCAGCGCGTCGGCGCGGCCATCGTCGGTGCGGCCGAACACTGCGCCGCTGTAGGTTTGTTGATGGTCGTTGCTGGCGTAACCGTATTTGACCATCGCACCGCTGTTGCGGCCTTCCTGGAGCATGTCCGGCGCGTCTTTGGTTTCCATGTGCACGGTGCCGCCGAAACCACCGTTGCCGGTGAACAGCGAGTGCGGGCCTTTCTCCACTTCGATGCTGCGGATCAACTCGGGCTCGATGAAAATCGTCCCCTGCTGATAACGCTCGAAGCCGCTTTTGGTCGCGCCATCGAGGGTCAGCGGAACGTCTTCGGCTTCGCCCAGGCCCCAGATATTGATCTTCTGGCCGCCGGGTTTCATCGAGCCGCTCATGCTCACGCCGGGCAACGTCGCCAACAGCGCAGGCACGTTGTTCGGTTGATGGCGATCAATGTCAGCCTGGGTCAGGGTCGAGCGGCCGACGGTGCTGGAGTCGACTTCAGTACCGGTGCCGATCACGCTCAACGCGTCGAGTTGAATGCTGTCGCTGCTGCTGGTGACCGATTCCACCGGGCGCACCACGTAGGTTTGATTGACCTTGATCAGGCCGAATTGGCTGTTGTCGAGCAACTGGCGGATCGCCGCTTCCGCGCTGAATTCACCGTCGATGGCCGGCGCCTTGAGGTTGCGCAATTGCGCTTCGTCGAACAGCAACTGGATCTTCGCCTGCTGAGCGATCTGGCTCAGCGAGGTCGCCATCGACTGCGCCGGCAATTGCAGACGGATGGCCTCGGCGTGGGCTTGCACACTGAACGCCAGGCAGGCGGCAAGCAGGGTCGGTCGAAGGCAGGTGAGCGGGTACGGCGAAAGCACGCGAAACATGGAATCCCCCAGGGCGGCGAAAAGGCCAAAAAGGCCTGCGTCAGCAACGCAGACCCGGAGGAAGACGCGGCAGGCAAAAAAAACCTCACATGCGAATGCAAAATATTCTCATGTGAAGTTGTTTCAGCGATTTTCGATGCGGATTCGGCCGTCGGCCAAGGCTACGGTTTTCACCGGAATCAGCGCGGGGAGGGCACTGATCAATGCGTCGGGATCTTCGACGTCGAGGTTGCCGGAGACTTTGATCTGCCCCAGTTTTGCATTCGCCAGCAGCACCGGTTTCGCCCGGTACTGATTCAACTCATCGACCAGACTCGACAGTTCGCGATTGCGAAACGACAAATGCCCGGTGCGCCAATCGGCGACCTGACTGACTGCCAGCGTTTGCTGTTGCATGTCGCCACTGGCGAGATCGACCGTCACTTGCTGTTGCGCACCGAGCAATAGAGGGGCGCGTTTGTCCGGGGCGAACGCCACCTGACCGTGGGCGACGCTGACGACCAATTGCTGATCGGTGCGCCGCACATCGAAACCGGTGCCGACCACACGCACCGTGGCGTCGCCCGTCTGCACCCACATCGGCCGTTCCTTGTCCGGCGCGACTTCCACATAGAACTGGCCGCGCTCGAGAAAAATCCGCCGTTGATGGCTGTCGAAGTCGATGCGCAACTGCGTGTTGGCGTTCACCGACAACGTGCTGCCGTCCGGCAATTCGACGGTGTGCATGCCTTTCGATTGAGCAGTGATCTGTTGCTGATAAACCTCGTGGGGCGTGCCCAGATGCGTGGCCAGTACGGCACAGATCAGCGCGGCGGCGACCGCGAATGCCGGGCGCCAGACGCTCTTCGGTTTGCGCGCGCGGATCGGCGTCGGTTGATTGAGTTGCTGCAAGGCGCCGAGGTCGGCCCACAATTCTTCGAAGGCGCGATAGGCCTTGGCGTGCTCCGGTTCGCGCAGCCAGCGCTCGAACGCCTGACGCACGGTGCGACCCTGTGGCTGGCGGTTGCGGGTGAACCACGCGGCGGCCTGGGCGTCGATGCTGTTATCGGCCTGGTCGCTGTCGAAATCGTAAGGGTGGTTCATGCTGGCTGCTCCGTGCCGTTGTCGTGATCCAGGCGTTGCTTGCAATGCATCAGGGCGAAGGCGATATGTTTCTCCACCATGCTCAGGGAAATCCCCATGCGCTCGGCGATCTGCGCCTGACTCAAGCCTTCGAAGCGGTGCAGCATAAGGGCCTCGCGCCGACGTGGCGAGAGTTCGGCGAGGACTTCTTTCAGTTGCTCAAGGCGTTGCTGGCGCTGTGCGGCGGCCATCGGCTCGTGATGTTCATCGCTGACCGGTTCGGCATCGTTGTCGTGATGGGGCTGGACGATGTGCCGCACCTTTTGTTTGCGCCAGTGATCGCGCAGCAGATTGCGCGCCATCTGAAACAGAAACGCACGCGGCTGCTCGACCTTGGCGCGGTCGCGATAATCGAGCCATTGGGTGAACACGTCTTGAGTCATGTCCGCCGCGTCACTGGGATTTTCCGTGCGCTTGCGCAGGTAATGCAGGATGTCCCCGTAAAACCGGCGAAAAGCATCGGCCGACAGCGGATCGGGCGTGAGGCGAGGCATGGATATCCTTCTTGACGAAGCAGGGCGCAGAAAGCGCCGGATGATATCGAGAATTATTGTCATTTGTCATGTTGGCGATCACGTCTGTCATCGAACAGTGGCTAAACCGGCGAAACGGGCTTTACTTTCGGGGGTTCAAATCGACAGGAGCAGCGACATGTCCGGATGGTACGAGTTGAGTAAAAGCAGCAACGGCCAGTTCAGGTTCGTCCTGAAAGCGGCGAACGCCGAAACGATTCTGACCAGCGAGCTGTACACCACCCGCTCGGGAGCGGAAGGCGGCATCGCCTCGGTGCAAACCAACAGCGCGCTGGATGACCGTTACGAGAAAAAATCGACGAAGGACGGCCATCCGTACTTCAACCTCAAGGCGGCCAACCATCAGATTATTGGCAGCAGCGAGGCGTATTCATCGGATGCGGCGTGCGACAAAGGCATCGCCAGCGTCAAGGCGAACGGGCCGACAAAAGCCATCAAGGACAAAACGTTGCCTGTCCTTTAACCCTCAATACCTGGCACTTGTAGGAGCAAGGCTTGCCCGCGATGGCGGTGTATCTCTCAACATCACTGTTGAAGGATAGGGCCTCTTCGCGGGCAAGCCTTGCTCCTACGGGGTTTTGCGTTTTTCGAGAGATCAGCGTAGGCGTTCAGGATGGTGCATTTGGCTCTGGCCCGTCGCACACATCCCCTGTAGGAGCTGCGGCACGCTGCGATCTTTTGATTTTGAACTTGTAAAAATCAAGATCAAAAGATCGCAG
>NZ_JASCPK010000240.1:0-5037 GCF_029959385.1 Pseudomonas sp. PS01303 | reverse complement strand
TTTGAGGGATGTCGATGCCTTTGGAATCTTTCACCGAAGTAATCGCCGGAACCAGCGCATAAGCCACGGTAAAGGTTCGTGCTGCTGATACTGGATTACTGCCGTAAACACCTTTGGCTGTGAGGCTGTGCGGGCCGACGGCCAAACCCCCGACAACTCGTGTCCATACACCGCTGGCGTTGACGGTCGCTGTGCCTTTGAGGGTCGTCCCGTCGAAGATTTCGATTTCCAGAACCGCCGTGGCTGTACCGGTCAGCGTGACGTTGTCATTGGTAACCGTAGTGCCATTAGGGACTTCTTTACCGTAGGGGTCTTTCACCGAAGTAATCACCGGTGCGACCAGTTCGACACCAACCCTGAATTCCAGCGCATTCGAATAACTGTAGGTATCCGTCTCCTCGCGCCATACCCGATAACTGGCCGTTACCTTTTTGCCGCGATTGGGTTCGATATGTTTGGCCACGAATTCGGCATCAAGGTGGAAAGGCACGTCCTTGCCTGCCGAAAGCGAGTTGAGCGTAATCGAATCTTCTGTCCTGCCACTGACATCGCCGACCCAGGTATAGGTAACCACATCATCGCGTTTCGTCGGATTGACGGCCGATTTCGGCGCGGTCAATTGGCTGGTGCCGTTGGGCAGGTCATGGGGTTCCAGCGAGCCGTCTTTCTCTCCCAGCACCAGTGGTGCGACCAGCTCGAGTGACGGTTCGCCGACATTCAGTTGCGCCGCCTTGTGCGATTCTCGGCGCAGGATGTCGCCGTTGTCTTTTTCGCTCAGCAGGGCATATGAGAGTTCGAGTTTGCCGCCTTCAAGAGTTTTGAGGTGAGTGCCCTCGACGCTGATCGTGAAGCCTTGCGGGTTGTCTGCTTCACTATTACTCGGGAAGTACCACTCCAGTTCGGGGTCGTAGGTGCTGCCGTCCGGCCGGGTGCCGACCCAACTGAGTTCGATCGCCATGCCGACCTGAATCAGCGGGTCGTGTGGAATACGGATGCGGGGGGCGGGGAGGTCGGGGTTGATCGCGCCCTGTTGGGCATCCTCGGCAATCGGTGCCGCCAGGCGATCCGCTTCGCCTTCGATCTGCACAAACTGGTTTTTGGAGCGCAGGGGGTCGGTACTGCCGCTGCGCGCCAGCGTGTAGGAAAAAATCACTTGGGTTTTGACTAGTCTGCGGGCATCCGCGTTGTTCAGCAGCAGCTCGTAGGTGTGAGGCAGGTTGTCGATTGTCTGGGTGGGCGCGTCGACCTCTATCGTCTCGCCATCGACGCTGGTACCGCGCATTTTCAGATGGATGATGTCGCCGAATTTGAAACTGGGGGGACTGGCCCAGACTTGAATCGTGAGGTCTTTATTGCCCAGTTGATCCAGGTCGATCTTGTTATTGAAGGCGTCCTTGGCGATGGGGGCCGTCAGGGAAACCGTGCCGACCGAAACGGTGATGCGCGTCTCTGTGCACCAGTCTTCCGATTGGTTGCCGACGATGTCAGTGACCAGAAATGTCACGGCCAGGCCTGCGTAATCGGTGTCGCCGGCCTCTTCGATGGTGCTCTTGCCCACCACGAAGGTGATCGGGTGATTAGCCGGATCGTTGATCTGCTCGGCGGTCAGCGGCGGGGAGATCAGCAAAATTCCGCCCCAGCTCAGCGTGATCACGTCGCCCACGCTGGCAGCGGGATAAGGTGCGCCATTGCCTGACGGTGCACGAATGACGATCGGCACCCCGGCGTCGGCGATGTCCTTGTCGACGCCGCCGCTGACGACTTCCGGCGGGATGTACATGAAAAGGTTGGAGTGACCGGGCTCCGGATCGATGTCCTGCCCGCCGGGCACTTCGGTTTTTACGTAGATTCGGGTGGGTGGCGTCTGGGTTTCGGCCCCCTGATTCAGCCGGGTGACGCGATACGTCAGGGTATGCGAGCCCGTCTGCAAATGGCGGGGGGCTACAAACAGCGTCACGCGTTGGCCCACATCGGCGTCTTTGGCGATGGTGAGTTGATCAACGACATTGTTGCCGTTCAACAACAACTCGACCAGATCCCCCTTGCCCATGCTGGACCATGGATGAAGAAAGACCTGCAGGCCTTTTTCAGGGAAGACCAGCCATGCCGCCGCACGATTGATCCCCCATTCCCCGGAAGGCAACACCGGTTGGGTACGCGTTGGGATCTCCAACTCGCGCAGGATCAGCGTGGATGTTCCTCTCGGCGGTTGGACAAGCATCGCGATCACTCCTGTGTGCGTTGGGCAACGGAGTAATTTATGGCTGGAAACGGGTGAGGCGTCACCTGTCAGATCTGACAGGTGAGGGGTGGTTTCAGATGGACGGTTGGCGTGTCGAGGGCTGGTTTATCTCGGTAATTGCTGTGTATGAGGCTGCCTACGTAACTCGAGGATTTTGCCTACGCCCCCAACAGATCCGTCTGCTATTCGGTAGAGGAGGAACGAGGAATGATGTGGTTGCAAGGCAGCCTGGACAGTGGTTGCCAACAGCCAAGGAAGGCGAATGCTTCAAAATAATCTGGAAAACCTGGAACTCGAAAGGCTCCTGAATGAGACACGCAAACTCGTAGCCGAACGTCAAAAGCTTTTGACGGAGGAAAAAAAGCTGAACAGGGAAGCGAATTTATATCCGCTCGCAATATTAGGGGGTTGGTGACCGCAATCACTGCCGTAGCAGGCTTCTTTTTCAAGTCTTAAGTACTCGAACCTTCTAACCCAAAAGGACAATCAAAAATGAGCACCTATGACCTAAAAGCCAGAATGGAAGAACTCGAGCGGGAGCACGATGAATGGGCTGAGAGAGTGCGCATCAAGAACAAAGGGGACATGTTACCTGTCTGGGCGATGCTGGCTTTCGGTCTGTTTTGCATGGCAATGGGTTTCATGTTGGGTCGGTTAGTCGGATGAGGTTTTTTCCTCATGCCCGGTGCGATAACTTGCCGAAAAACGACATATCGCGTACTCGTTGACGGCAGTCATTTTCCTAAAAACGACATCCCGCTGATCTGCTCCGCACCACCATTCCTCAGCTAAGTCTTTGCTTCTGCTCATTTATCGCGGAGAATCGCGCCCCTGTTTCGGCCGGAGCATGTCTGTCGGTTTTTTCCGACGCGTCCTGACCGAGTGGCAAGTGACCGGAATGCGGAGATCCGACCGGATGAATGATCAGGCCAATAGCGTCGAAGAGCGCTTTGATGCAGCAGCACCCGCTGAACTTTCGAGCTGGAATCGCCAGGACACCACCTGGATGTTGGGGTTGTTTGGGACGGCCATTGGCGCCGGTACCCTGTATTTGCCGATCAACGCAGGCTTGGGTGGCTTCTGGCCGCTGGTGGTGCTTGCGCTGTTGGCGTTCCCGATGACGTTCTACGCACACCGTGGCCTGACCCGTTTTGTGCTGTCCGGTCGCGAAGGCGCTGACATCACTGAAGTGGTCGAGCAGCATTTCGGCATCAAGGCCGGTGCGCTGATCACGCTGCTGTACTTCTTCGCGATCTTCCCGATTCTGCTGATCTACAGCGTGGGCCTGACCAATACGGTCGCCAGTTTCCTTGAACATCAATTGCACATCACGCCGCCGCCGCGTGCGCTGCTGTCGTTCGTGCTGATTCTTGGTTTGCTGGCAGTGGTGCGTTGCGGTCAGGACGCCATCGTCAAGGCGATGAGCCTGATGGTCTATCCGTTTATCGTCGCGCTACTGTTTCTGGGGGTGTACCTGATTCCGCACTGGAACGGCGGCATCCTCACCACTGTTTCGCAGGTACCGCCAGCGTCGGCGCTGCTGCACACGCTGTGGCTGGCGATTCCGGTGATGGTGTTCTCGTTCAACCACTCGCCAATTATTTCGGCGTTTGCGGTGGATCAGAAGCGTCAGTATGGCGTGCATGCCGATGAGCGCAGCTCGCAGATCCTGTTCCGCGCCCATGCGTTGATGGTGCTGATGGTGTTGTTCTTCGTCTTCAGTTGCGTGCTGACGCTGTCGCCGGAGCAATTGGCGGAGGCCAAAGAGCAGAACCTGTCGATCCTGTCGTACCTGGCCAACCACTTCAACAATCCGACCATTGAGTTTGCAGCGCCGCTAATTGCGTTTGTGGCGATCTCCAAGTCGTTCCTCGGTCACTACATCGGTGCCAGCGAAGGTCTGAAAGGCCTGATCGTGAAGAGCGGCAAGCGTCCGAGTGCGAAGGCACTGGATCGCATTGTGGCGGCGTTCATGCTGGTGATCTGCTGGATCATCGCAACGCTGAACCCGAGCATTCTCGGCATGATCGAAACCGTTGGCGGGCCGGTGATTGCGGCGATTCTGTTCCTGATGCCGATGTACGCGATTCGTAAAGTACCGGCGATGGCGCGCTATCGTGGTCAGGCGTCGAACGTGTTTGTCACGGCGGTGGGTCTGGTGGCGATTTCGGCGTTGGTTTACAAGCTGACTGTCTGACCGATCTGTGCGGCTGCGAGTCTGCCATCGCAGGCAGGCTCGCTCCCACAATGTTCTGCGAAACACCCTCAATCTCAAACCTGTAGAGATCCCCTGTGGGAGCGGGCTTGCTCGCGAATGCGGTGGATCTTCAGCGCTTGCGTCGCCTGACACAATGCATTCGCGAGCAAGCCCGCTCCCACAATGTTCTGCGTAACACCCTCAATCTAAAACCTGTAGAGATCCCCTTTGGGAGCGGGCTTGCTCGCGAATGCGGTGGGCCTTCAGCGCTGGTGTCGCCTGACACAATGCATTCGCGAGCAGGCTCGCTCCCACAATGTTCTGCGCAATACCCTCAATCTCAAACCTGTAGAGATCCCCTGTGGGAGCGGGCTTGCTCGCGAATGCGGAGGGCCTTCAGCGCTTGCGTCGCCTGACACAATGCATTCGCGAGCAAGCTCGCTCCCACAAGGTTCTGCGTAATACCCTCAATCTCAAACCTGTAGAGATCCCCTGTGGGAGCGGGCTTGCTCGCGAATGCGGTGGGTCTTCAGCGCTGGTGTCGCCTGACACAATGCATTCGCGAGCAAGCCCGCTCCCACAGTGTTTAGCGTGATGC